>JANWVW010000181.1 GCA_025056095.1 Bacteroidia bacterium | reverse complement strand
GGGCGTTAGCCCAGTGCGTAGCGCAGCGAAGCACCGAAGCGAAAGCGTAGCCCGAAGCACGCCGACCTTGCCCACACCAGCGCAAGCGAAGTGTGGGCAAGGACACGCCCAAAAAAATAATCATTCAAAAAAGCTTTTTCAAATTGTCATATTAAGCTACTTTTTTTATATTTTTGCTTATATGATAGATGAAAAAACATTGCTTTTACGCTACTTTCCTAACTTACCTGAAATTAACCTGTGGATAAAACTTGCCCAATATTACACCCAAAAAACTGATATCATTCTCACTTATGACCACGCCCCAGAACTTTTGTACAGCTATTTTCTATACAGCCTTACGGATACGGGCTTTACTTTGGTCTTTGAAGAAGAAAAGTTTTTACCTATTCTCTATAAAGAGTTTGGCACACTAAAAGAATTTGTTTTTTTGAGCATCCAAGATGAAATCCAAGCCCAAAAGAAAGCTATTGAAAATATCCAAAACAATATCGCTAAAATAGTAGTAACTTCAATAGACCGCTTTTTTCAAAAAGGAAATAAGTTCTTAGAATACCTCAAAAGCTATCAACTTCAGCAAATTGCTATTCATCATGCGGAATACCTTTCATTTTGGGGATGCTTTCAGGAAAACTACTTACAACTAAGCAAGTTAAAAAAATATCTAACTCATGTTCCTATCATAGCAGTTACTCCTGTACTTACAGAATCTCTACAAAAAGAAATTATTTCTTCACTTAGCTTGTATGAACCTATTTTACTTTTGCTCAATACTCTTGCTGACAACGTTACTTTTTCTGTAATTGAACTGGAAGATGCCCAACCTCTGCAAGCTAAAATTGAGAATTGCATTGATAAACACCCCTTAGAAAAGGGACTCATCTTTTCACCTAATTTTGAGCTTGATTTTACGCTGGCCCAAAATGTACAAGTTGTGCAAACCTTGCCTGAAAGTATGAAAGCAGACTTTGTAATTCTCAATCACTTACCTCAATGTTTAGAAGATTTGTACACTATCCAACAAGTAACACAAGCAAAGAGTGTGTATGTAGTTTACTCGGCTAAGCAAGCACAGCATAAAAAAGAAGCCATACAGCATAAAAAATTGCCAAAAGCAGCACAGCATATTTCTATCAGCCGTTTTGAGCAAGTCTTAGCTTGGATAAATACTCAAACATGTAGAAAGCAATTCTTACAAAAATATTGGCAAATGCCTATCACAGAACCTTGCCAAAAATGTGATAGATGTCAATCGCAGGTTAGTTTGAGTGTGAATTTGAATTCAGCACTCAAACAGAAATTAATACAGCAACGTTTGAGTATTGCTAAAAGGGACAATTTGCTCTTACACCAAGTTTTTAGCGATGACACGATAGACGAATTAGCTACTTATCTCCCTCAAAATAAAGAGGATTTGATATGGATAAAAGGTTTAGGCAGCAAAAAAATTGAGTTATATGGAGATGAGTTATTAGACACTATAATAGCTTACTGTGCTGCGCATAAACTGAATAGCAACATCAATTCGCTTAAAAGTATACGAAAAAACATTTCGTATGCTTGTCAGCATTCTGTATCAGTAGTTAAAAAAGCTAAGATTAAAGCAGCCATTCAAGAGTTAGGCTACTGGGACATAGATGGAATTAAAAAGCAGGTCAATGACGAGCAGATTACTATTCCAGATATAGAAAGCGTTATTAGCACTTATCTTTCCAGCCATTGATGCAGCACTATCATTACCCATACTTTGTTGAATATACTTTTTTCTCCTTTGAGAAAGCGTTTTACCCAATACTGCGCAGTATCGTACTTAATAATTCCGTGCTTTTCAATGACTTGTTTGGATAGATACATATCTATCCATATTTTGAGGTCTGTACTAAGCCACTCTCTGATTGGCACTGCAAAGCCCCACTTAGGGCGGTCAAAAATGGACTTAGGTACGTATTTGTACAATACCTGCCGTAAAATGTATTTGCTTTCTTTTCCTTTTTTCTTTAAGTCCGTAGGGATGTTGTAAGCAAAGTGAATGATGCTATTATCTAAAAGAGGTACGCGGGTTTCTAGTGAAAACTGCATAGAAGCACGGTCAATTTTGACTAATAGGTCATCGCGTAGGTAGTACTGAAAGTCAAATAAAGATTGCTGCTCAATGGAGTTAATTTTTCGGTTAGTTGTAGTAATGTCCTGATTGATGGACGAGAATTCAAAAACAGGATAAACTAATAGTTTTTTCAATTCTGCTTCTGAAAAAAAGTAATGCTCTTGTGAAAAAATATGACTCTTAATGTGTTGCTTTTTAGGATAGTTTAACAATCTACCAATACGTTTGTATCTATCTTTACCCAATTTTGCCCCTTGGGATAGAAGGCGCCGCATCAGCCGCATCCATGGTTTTTGTAGTCTTCTTGTCCATTGATAAGCGCCATAGCCTAAAAATAATTCATCTCCTCCATCCCCTGATAGTGCCACAGTAACATATTGCTTAGCTAATTTTGACACCATCATAGTAGGTAAAAGTGAAGAATCTGCACAAGGCTCATCGTATGCAGTATGGTAGCGTTCGAAAAGCTCAAAAATATCTTTTTTGGTAAAGGTCAATGTGTAGTGTTCAGCATGAATGTGTTTAGCTACGGCTTCGGCGTACTTGCTTTCGTTGAAGGCATCTTCTTCAAAAGCAATGGAAAACGTTTTTACAGGTTTTTGGCTGTGTTTTGCAGCAAACGCAGCTACGGTGGAAGAGTCTATACCTCCGCTTAAAAATACGCCTAAAGGCACATCACTTATCAATTGCAATTGTACAGCACGGTCTAAAAGGATTTCTAATCGGTTAATGGCATCTTGTTCGTTAGTAATCAATTTATCAGAAATTTCTTGTTCAAGTTTCCAGAAAGGATAAAAGCTAAGGGTACGATTGTGAAACACTGCATAGTGTCCTGTGTCAAATTTGAATACATTTTGGTAGATAGTGTAAGGATGTGGAATATATCCCAAATGCAAAAAATAAGGTAAAACCTCACTTTGAATTTTCAAGTCTGGTTTTGCAGCTTGAATAGCTTTGAGTTCAGAAGCAAAGATGAGTTCATTGTTATCCCAATAGTAAAAAAGTGGTTTTATACCTACTCTATCTCGGGCTATTAAGAGCGTATCTTGAAAAATATCGTAAATCGCAAAAGCAAACATACCATTAAGTTTGCTGATAAAATCTACACCATACTGCACAAAACCTTCTAAAAGGACTTCGGTATCACTGTGCGTTTTTAAGGTTTTAGAGAGGCTTTTAGCAAGTTGCTGGTAGTTGTAAATTTCACCGTTATAGACTATCACGTAGCGACCACACTGCGAAAAAAACGGCTGATGAGCGTGTTCAGAAAGGTCAATGATGCTTAGCCGCCTATGTCCCAAACCTAATTTTTTATGTTGAGCAATGAAAATATTTCCATTGTCAGGACCTCTGTGTTTTAAGGTATCAGTGCATTTTTGTATGAAGTCTTCGGAGAGTGTTGTGTTACTTACTATTCCAAAAATACCGCACATAAGACAAAAATAGTGAATAAAAGTCAGTTCGGCAGAGTATCGATTGCTTTTTTATAGAAAGAAAGGATTTTCTTTTTGGGCGTATCCTTGTGCGCCCTCGCTTGCGCTCATGCCCATAGGAGCAGTGTGCTGCGGGCTATGTGCAAAATACCCCGACCCTTGCGTTAGCAAGGGGTACGCCCAGAAAAAGTTGTGAATATAAAAAACATACTACACGAAAAACTACTTTTTGCCTGTCCAAAACCTTACTTTTTCGTGTATTACTTTTTTACAGGAGCATTCAACAAAACTTTTTTATGAAGGTATGAGCAATTATGAAAGTCTGCAACACTGAACAGCTTACCTTCCCTATCAGTATGAAGTACATACGCATCAAAATTGTTATTCTGATAGGTCAATCCTGAACATAGTAATCCGTTTGGAGTAAGTTCTACGTGATAAAATTCATCTGTACCTTGCGAAGTACCGTACAATCTACTCCACAATATCTCCTTTTGCGAAGAAAGCTTGACTAACCATGCATTGAAAGTATCGTCTAATGCGCCTTCCATGTATCCCGCAAGGTAAAGGTTGCCTGCTTCATCTTCAGCTATACATTTTATTTGATTGGGATGCGGATAGTTAAAAGTGTATTCGTACAAAATATTTCCTTCTTTATCCAATGTAACAAAATGAGCGTTTTTATCTTTATCGCCCACTACAAATATGTGTTTTTCAGTTGCACAAACTGTATGATACAAAACATTTTCAGGTAATACAACGGACTTTACTTTATTTTCGTTTTCTATGCGTAAATACGTAGCTTGAATAAGGGGAACAATCATGTAGTTATCTTTTGGTGCTTCCTTCAACAACGGAGTAGCCGTTAATTTGTAGTCATTCTGTGCTTGGCGAATGTAAAAGTTTGTTTGACTTAAATGATTCTGCAAGCTTACTACTTTTACTTGCACTTGGTTATTTATGTAGTAAGCTATACCATCCTCGTAGGCGTTAGGTGTTCCTATGCGTTCTTCAAAATAGGAAAGTGCATTTTGGCTGTAACTAACAAACGCACGCAGAAACGCAAACCCACAACAAATAACGGCGGATAGTTTCATAATCAACCATTGACATTGCTCATAGCAAAGATACAATTTTTTTGGTTTAGATTATTCACCTTCTTTTTTGATAATTGGTTTGCGGCGTATGGGTGCTTTGGTTGTGGTAGTAGTAGCATTGTCATTAGATGAAGGCTCAGTGTTGGTTTGTGGAGTATCTGTGGGCGTACTTACTGTTTCTGAAACGGTTTCTACCACAGGTGTTTTTCTTACAGGTGGCGTGAAAGGTTGGGGCTTATAGGTTTTTTGATTGATTTTGTCATATACAGAGCGTGGAATTTTGACATCCACTTCGGGTTCTAAAATTTGAGGTTTTACCCAAGATAAATCCCCTTTTACCCAAGCATAGACTAAGCCCAAAAAGAGTACGCTTATGAAGAAAAACATTTCGCCTACTACTATGGGCGTCCAATTAGGTACGTTTGCAACCAAGTCTTTATTACTAAATATGACCGCCCAAGGTACTATAAAAAGTATCTCTACATCAAAAATGATGAAAATAAGGGCAACTACATAAAATCGCATATTGAACTGTACCCAAGAGCTGCCTACGGCTTCCTCTCCGCACTCATAAGAAGTAAGCTTTTCAGGGTTAGGTCGTTTAGGGGCAATTAAGCTGGCTGTAAGCATGCCTGCGGCCACAAATACAATTCCGCCAATGATAAAAATCAAAATTTTTCCAAATTCAGATACTTGTGAAATTTCCATACTGCTTGGTATTAACGTTCCAAAAATAGTTACTTTATCTGAACCTGCAAAGAAAGTGTTCAATATTTTTGTCAAAAGCAGATAAGTGGTGCAAAAATACGATTAGAAAGTTTTTGTAAAGAATTTAATTTTTTTGGGCGTGCCCCTTGCTGACGCAAGGGTCGGGGGGGGCGGGCCGGCGCGGGGGGGGGGGGGGTGGGGCGCGCGGCTCAAAGGCCAAAACCAAACT
>JANWVW010000180.1 GCA_025056095.1 Bacteroidia bacterium | reverse complement strand
CCGTGGCTACCTCGCTCTCTTCAAAACTATCTCGTTCAAAATAATATCCTCTATCCATCTTTAATACTTTGCCCACCGTAGATAAAATGAACTCTACTACTTCTAATGGTTCCTTTTGAGTTAATAATTTTTCGTTGGCTTTGGCTACTACACTAAATAATTCACTCTTGTAAGCTGTGCTTTCTTTCTCTTTAACTAATGACTCTTGTGTAGCTTGCAATTCCTCCAAATTCTGCCGTAACTCCTCTTCCCTAGAAGCTAATTCTTGGTTAGCCTTTTGTAGTTTTGCTTCAGCCTGTATGGCATCCTCGGCTGTTTGAGCAAGTTCTTGAGATAGTTTCTTAGTCTCTTCTAGTAGTTGCAACAAATAACTTTCATTTTCATTGTTGGTAAAAGCTAAGATAGAAACCAGCACCAAAACCATGATACATGCGCCTACCCAGTTAATGTACTCAAACCACCATACTAAAGGCTCTTGCCTACCGAAAGGATTGTATTGAGGGTAGAAATTAACAAACTCACAAAAAGCTACACAAAGAATATTTAGTAAGCTTATGGCGATACAGTACATTCGTTGTTCCTTAAAATTGAATACAAGAAATGGAACAGACACAATAACAAGATTGTATAGATGAACACTGCTTCCCTGTGTAAGTTGTACAAAAAATATGTGGATAATAGGCTCAATAGAGAGCAAAAGCTTAGCTATAAAATGTTTTCCATTTTTATTGAGCATCCCAATGATAAGGAAAACTATTGTAGTGAAAATAATAATTAACAGGAAATCCCATTGTTTCAAATACGCAAGAATAGGAACATAGAAGAGCAATAAAATAGTGCCAGACAAAGCTATTCTAGAAGTGATTACAATTCTTTTCTGTTCAACGAGAGACAGATGCTCTATATTTGAAGGTTTAGCGAATATGTTTAACATACAGTAGTCAAATACTACACAAATATACAAATTACATATTTTCAAAAAAAAAAACGAGTCTTTGCAGTTGCTATCTGGTATATTTAGAGATATAGTCCCTTATGTCCTATCTTGACTATATTTGTATGCTGTATGTTTTTTCAATCCAAAATGTTCAGCATACTTTTGTGGGCATTTTTACTTACAACTACCTCATTGAAGTTGGAGGGACAATCTATTATTGTAGTGCGCAAGAAAAGCAAATCTATTAACGAAGACTCTATTTCTAAAGTGCAGACAGAAAAAACACTTATTCTGTTCAAACAAAACGGTAAATGGGGAATAGCTAGCCCCTATGAGGTTGTAACTATGCCTAAGTACGAACAAATAACCTCATTTAATAAGCACAATCTTGCAAAAGTAGTACAAAACGGTAAATGTGGATATATCAATAGTAAGGGTGAGTTGGTTATTCCTACTCAATATGATAGAGTTACAGAGTTTTACAAAGGAATTGCTTTTGCGCAAAAAGGATATTTGTCTACCTTGATACACTGTAAGATATCATCCAAAACTACAAAAGCTATTCCACTTAAAAATGTAGATTCTATTTCAACAACTTTTTATCAAGGGCTTTTATGGTATGCACAGGGGCGTAAATATGGATTATTAGATACGGCAGGTAATATTGTAGCATCGGCTAAGTTCTTTCAATATAGACCTTTTTATGATGATAGAGCTGCTGTTAAAATAATAGACTGGGGCTACATAAATACGAATGGAAAAATTGTTATTCCCACGAATTATGCAGCTGTAACCGACTTTTCAGAAGGAAAAGCAGGTGTTTTTAATGGAGAATTTTGGACATTTATTGACACTCGGGGCAAGCAAATAACTAAGCAAAAGTATGACGCGGTGAAAAATTTTCAAGAAGGCTACTGTCCTGTAAAACGAAAAGGTAGCTGGTTTTTAATAGATAGCACTTTCAAAAGATGCTTTAATGTCTATTTTGAAGATATCAAAAAAGTTTCCGAAGGAACTTGTGCTGCCCAATCACAAGGCAAATGGGGTATCATTGACGTAAAAGGAAGATGGGTATTACAGCCAACTTTTGAAAACATAGAACCTTTTTCCGAAGGTGTGTCCGTTGCGCAAAAAGAGGGCTGGCTACTTATACAAAGGCAAGATATGAGCTTATGGCGATTACCTGCTTATATTGAAAAGATATTGCCTTGCAAAAATGGATACTTACCTTACAAAGCACAAGGTAAATGGGGCTTTTTGAACAAAAAAGGTCAAAGCATTATCTCTGCTGAATATGATACAGTTCTTTACTTTACAGAGGGATTAGCTTGTGTTAAAAAAGGTCAATACTGGGGATGTATTGATATCAATAATCAGGTAGTTGTCCCTTTTAGAGAAGCTAAGCAAATGAGCACTATCTGCAAAAATGTACAATATATTCTTTTAGATACTCGCGAAGAAAATTTACCCGCCTTTGCTGCCATAGATACCTTAGGTAAGATTTTATCACCTTTTGTGTATAGTGAGATAAATGTGCAAAAAGATGAAATTTTCTTAAAAAGAGATGGATATTGGTACAACTGGAAAAACCTGACTTTACCTCTATCAGACTATAAACCATTACCACAAGATACTTTATCCAATTCTCAAGTAGAAATCATTCGTACAGAAAACGGATTAAAGTGGACATTCAAAAATTACTCACAAGACCTTGTCTTTGATACTTACTCACAAGCTAAACGTTGGCTAGACTCTACATCTAAAAAGCAAAATTACAATACAATCCAAAAATACAATGCTGTTACTTATTCTGAGGGCATAGGAATTATCAAAGTAAAAGATAAGTTTGGTTGTGTAGATAGTGTAGGAAATTTGGTTGTAGAACCTAAGTACGATGAAATTACGGCTTTTAGGGATGGCTTTGCCGTAGTAAGAATAAACAATAAATGGGGCATGATAAACAAAAAGGGAAAAGAAATTATCCCTTGCATGTATGAGCAGCTAGGAGTATATAGTGAAAGGCGGGTTGAATTTAGAAAAGAGGGAAAAAGTGGCTTTTTAAATCTAGATGGTAAAGTAGTTATTAAACCTGAATACGAACGAGTTACCCCTTTTTCTGAAGGTAAATCTGCCGTGCTTAAACAAGGACTATGGGGCTACATTGATACACTTGGCAATGTAGTTATTCCTTTTAGCTATACCCAAGCTAAGCCTTTTAAAGATAGTTTAGCTGCAGTACAAAAAGATTTTCGTCAATATGGATATATTAACAGCAAAAACGAAGTAGTAATTGATTTTAAATTTGACGAAGCAGAGTCTTTTTTTGGGGGCATAGCTTTTGTGAATATAGATAACAATTGGCTAGAAATTAACCGAAAGGGCGAGATACAAAGACAAAGTAGCTTATCTATCAACACAAGTATTACCCCGCCAATAGAACCTATCAAAATAGGAGCTAAGTGGGCTTTTATAGATACTCAAAAGCGATTAGCTTACCCCCCACAATTTGATTTAGTACGCCCTTATTGGGGCGATTTGATAGAGCTTGTTCGCATTCCCGAAACAGCCATTAAAACTCGCTTGTTTGGAATTATTAACAAACGTACAGGGCAGATTATTCTCAAACCCGATTGTGAAGACATAAAGCTAGTGCATTTTTAACTTCGTTTAGCCTGTTTTTGTTGTAATCCAAGCATTTTGATTTGAAAGTATTAGAAAAAATTGTATCTTTGTAAAGTAATGGAAAAAAAAATTGTTTGGATCTGCGTAGCTATTTTAGTGTTTTTTATACGTAGCAGGGCACAGACATTTAGTTTTCCCGCGGGAAGTATTAACAATAACAGCATATTGTGTGTACAAACTAATGTAACGGGCTTAGCTACACCAAGCCCCACTTTTGGATTAGAAAAAGTGATACTGAACATCAATCATAGTGCAGTACAAGAACTCAAAATTACTTTAAAAAATCCTCGTGGGGATATAATTCATCTGCTGCGGTATAATGAAGCCTCTGGAGCTAATTTAACCAATACCACATTTCAAAAAGGGCTTTCAGGTATACCTACAATCAACACAGGTACAGCACCCTATACAGGGGTTTTTCGCATTATGCCCCCTGATAGCCTAGGTACTATGAACATTACTCCAGACTTGAATGGAATATGGGAACTTTGTATCAAAGACACTGCACTAGTAGGAAATGTTAGCGGTTTTTTAATCAGTGCAAGCTTAGTTTTCGGTTCTCAACCTGCTATACCGCCCAGATGTATAGCAAACTTTACCGCTACTCCAATTGTAGGATGCGCTCCGCTTATGGTTCAGTTCCAGGACCTATCCCAATATGCTACCACAGTCAAATATGACTTTGGTGATGCTAACTCAAGCACAACTAAAAACCCTACCCATACCTATACTACCCCTGGAACTTATACAGTTACGCAAAGCCTTACCCAAAATGGTTTTAGTACAGACACTCTAAAAAAAATAAACTACATTATCGTAAAAGAACCTAAACCCCAAGCAAACTTTGTAGTAGATGAATTCTTCTGCACTCCAGCTACGGTAAATGTCCTAAACACTTCTTTATTTGGAGCAAGCTTTGAATGGGATTTTGGCAACGGTAATGTCAGTAATTTAGCTAGCCCTGAACCTGTTAGCTATAATGCCCCAGGAGAATACACTATCCGTTTAATAGCGTTTAATTCAGCAGGATGTAGCGATACAGTTATCAAAAAAATCAAAGTTATCCCTACTCCTAATGCTGCTTTTGACCTATCTGCTAAGAAAGGCTGCGCACCTTTTACAGTTGCTTTTACTAATAACAGCACACTTGCCGATGCGTTTGAATGGAATTTTGGAGATGGTTACACAAGTACTGTAAGTAACCCTACTCACACGTATACTTCAGCAGGGAAATACAAAATTACTCTAAAAGCCACAAATCAAACTTGTATGAACACATTTGTAGATAGCATAGAAATATTTAATCCGCCAACTGTTGATTTTACAGCATCGCCGACTTATGTTAATATATCCGCAGGGGATAATGCTACTATAACTTTTATAGCCAGCACTAGTGGTCCAGGTACGGTATTATGGAACTTTGGTGATGGCAACACGTCTTCTCTACTTAATCCTGTGCATACTTACTTGGAGGGCGGGCGATACACAGTTTCTTTGACTTTCACAGATAGCCTAAGCGGATGTGTAGCCGTAACTACTAAAAAAGAATACATTTTCGTGGACATGCAGGAGAACATTTTTGTACCCACGGCATTTAGTCCGAACGGGGATGGTAACAATGACTTTTTTGAAATAAAAACCAGTGGCGTGTATCAGGTCAAGGTTTTGATTTTTAACCGATGGGGACAAAAGGTATTTGAAAGTGAGGGCAATACCACTTTTTGGAGTGGAGAAAACGCACCTGAAGGTGTCTATTCTTATGTAGTTACTTGCAAAGGTATCATAACAGGTAGAACCTTGCAAAAAGTAGGCACTGTTACACTTATCCGATGAAAAAGCGTAGTTTAATGTTAGTTTAGTTTGAGCTAAAAATGATTTAATTTTTTGGGCGTGCCCCTTGCTAACGCAAGGGTCGGGGCATTCCGCACTACGCTTCGCTTCGGTACTTCGCTAACG
>JANWVW010000179.1:1497-5617 GCA_025056095.1 Bacteroidia bacterium | reverse complement strand
CGTAGCCCGTAGCACGCCGACCTTGCCCACACAAGCGCAAGCGAAGTGTGGGCAAGGGCACGCCCAAAAAATTAAAATTTAATCTTTTTTAATCTTTGTCAAAAAGACTTGATATAAAAAAGCCCACATTTTAGAAAAATGCGGGCATGAGTGCGGATTATTTTAAGGGAGGTAGTTCAAAAGCTTCACAGATATGTTCAAATTTTCCCTTGTGGCTACCATCGCAAAATGGGCGATTTTGAGATAGACCACACCTGCATAAAGCAATAGAAGTTCGCCCATTGAGGTTAAATTCTTTACCTTGGGCATCCACGAGCACGAAATCGCCCTCTACACGAATAGAACCGTTGTTGTTAATTTTAATTACAGTTTTCATACGCTTTTACCAATCTGATAATGCTTCCCGAGTTTCTGGTGAATAAATAACAAAATAAGAACGAATTGGGTTGTTTATGCGAGCAAATTCTTCAGTGAAGACACTTTTGTCAGACCAAGTGTTCATATAATACTCAATGTAATTCCCTTCTTTGGTTTCAAAAGTGTATTTGGTTTGCTTGTACTGGGTAGTACCTGTGTACATGTTCACTTTGCTGGTTTCGGCACCATATTTAGACTGCAAATAGCCTAAAATAACCTGTGCATCTCCCTCTTTTTCATCTACAAGGGTAACTTTTACTTTGGCTAATTTGTTTGCTCTGTAAAAATAAACTGTGTGCATAATTTTGACACCTTCAATTGTTTTTGGGTCCGTTTTGTCTTCGTAACCTTCAAAAAGAACATTAGCCTCATATTCTGTTCGCCAGTAGTCCTTTTTGCCAAGCTCATTAGGACTGCTTCCCCAGTACTTACCTCTGTAGGCTTCAATTCGCTTTTGACCAGAATTTTGAGCTTTAACGCTAAACGCTGCTGTTAAAAACAAACTTACAATCCAAATGTACTTCATACCAGCAAAAGACATATCTAATCTTTTTGAGAATTTCGTACTGTATACGTTAAAATCCACCGCTTGTTTTGTCTTCATGCTCAGTTGTGAGGGACTTTGAATACATTGTAATATTAGAAAGTGTGTAAGGAATAAACGCCGCTTGCCCATTTTTTCCCCATTTTACCATTTGATAAATCACTTCGGTATCCTCATCAGCCTTATAGTAAAATCTGCGAATAGTTCTATAACCATCATGGTCATTAACTTCTTCTTTTTCTTCCTTGTAAGGTTTTCCAAAACGAGCATCCACGGCTTCCTTCATTGCTTCAGAATGTAAATCACTTTTGAGAAAAATATGGATACGTGTTAGCTTACCATTAGCATTATATGCATATACAATGGCTTGTAAAGGTATTTTCTGCAATTCTAATCGCTCATTGACATCGATGTAATAGCTGTAATTAGGTAAAGGTTGAAAAGTAGTAGAATCTTTACCATCTTTAAGTTGTAGGTTAGCAAAAGATTCTAACTGTTCGTTAGAGATGTTGCGAGTAACTAGAGCCTTCCTATTTTTTATTTCCATTACTGAGCTACCCCAAGCATGTGTCCTGAACTTGAATACTTTTTGGTGCTGCGCCAAAGCATAATTTTGAACAGACATCCACACACTTATGAACAGTATGAAAACATGACTATTCCTACACATAAACTTTATTTTTGGACAAAAGTAAGCAATTATGAGTGAAACAGCAAATTTTTTACCTAAACTCCTTACTTTGCTTTTTGAAAAGACATATTTCGCTCACCTAACAAAAAATCTGGTATTTTTGCGTAATACATGAAGCGTTTCAAGCAATACGTAACATTTCTTATATTTTTCATTTCAGATTTTTCAGCAAGCTTTTTAGGTTGGATATTGTTTTATTATTTGCGAAGACATTACATTGAAGCCAAAGAATTTGGAGTCTCTTTTCAGATTATTTTGCCTGCTATTGTGGTATCTACGTGTTGGTGCATATTGTATGCTTATACAGGTTTATACAAAACTCTTTTTCGCAAATCTCGCCTAACTGAAACTATAAAGGTAGCAAAAATTACTCTTATTGGTGTAGGTATTATATTTTTTGCAGTCCTTTTAGATGATCCCGTAGATACTACCACTCGCTTTCGTTTTACCTACTTTGCATACTTTATAGTACAGTTTAGTTTAGTTGCTACTTTTCGTTTGATTGTCAATAGTATAGCTAAATACTTAGTTATCACTAAAAAAGTCCAGTTTAACACTATTTTAGTCGGCAGTGGGGAACAAGCTTTGAACTTGTACTTGGAATTAGAAAAAAACCCAAATGATTTAGGACAAAGATTCATAGGTTTTATTGCTGATAGTGATTACATTCATCCTGAGTTACAAAATAGGCTACCTTATTTAGGTAAAATAGAGGATGTTGAGGACGTGGTTAAAAAGTATGATGTACAAGACATTATTGTAGCCACTGAACATACACATGCCAAAGATTTGCTCAATATCATTAACAAATTACGCAGTATGCGTATCTCTATTAAACTCAACCCTGACCGATACGATATCATAGCAGGATATGTCAAAACCACGCAGCTGCTCGGTACGCCATTAGTAGAAATTCAGCAAAGTTTGATTCCTTCTTGGGAAAAAAACAGTAAGCGCTTAGTAGATATCATTGTTTCTCTGTTTGTTTTAGTTTTCTTTTCTTGGTTGTATATTATTTTGATTATTGCAGTCAAGCTTAATTCCAAAGGTCCTGCTTTTTACACGCAAGAGCGAATAGGCAAAGATGGTGTACCTTTCAGAATTATTAAGTTTCGTTCAATGTATGTAGACGCAGAAAAGTTCGGTCCTGCGCTTTCCAAAGAAAATGACCCGCGTGTAACCAAAGTGGGCAGATTCTTGCGTAAGTACAGATTAGATGAAATTCCACAGTTTTGGAACGTGCTAATAGGACAAATGAGCTTAGTAGGACCTCGCCCAGAAAGAAAACATTTTATTGAACAAATTGTGCAAAAAGCACCTGAATACTACCTGCTCCATCAAGTTCGCCCAGGTATTACTTCATGGGGACAAGTCAAGTTTGGCTATGCTGAAAATGTAGATCAAATGCTGCAACGCATGAAATATGACTTACTTTACATTGAAAATATGTCATTAACCATGGACTTGAAAATCATACTGTATACTATTAAAACAATTCTTAAAGCCGAAGGCAAATAATAATTTTTTGTCTTTTTTTTGGACACTATAATAAAGTTTATATAACTTTATAGCACCAAACTAAACACTTTAATTCTTATGGACAAAAACGGAAAAAGAGTTGCCTTAGTAACAGGCGCCACAGGCGGACTGGGCACTGCTATGTGCAAAAAATTATATGAGGAAGGTTACCGAGTAGTAGGTAACTATCGCAACGCCGCCAAAGCTAAAGCATGGCTAGAAAAACTTCATGCCGAAGGATACCAGATAGACGCCTATGAAGCAGACGTAACAGACTACGAATCTGTAGGGCGAATGGTCAAAAAAATTGAGGAAGAAATTGGCCCTATTGATATTTTAGTCAACAACGCAGGAATTACAAGAGATACCACTTTCCGCAAAATGACTCCTGAACAATGGCATGAGGTTATCAACACTAATCTCAACAGTGTCTTTAACTGTACTCGCCATGTTATCAATGGCATGATTGAACGCGGTTTTGGTAGAATTATCAATATCTCCTCTGTTAATGCTCAACGCGGACAAATTGGACAAACCAACTATTCTGCAGCCAAAGCAGGTATGCATGGCTTTACTAAAACCCTTGCTATGGAAGTAGCTAACAAAGGTATTACTGTAAATACTATCTCTCCAGGATACATTGCTACTGACATGGTAATGGCTGTAAGAGAAGATATTCGCAATCAAATTATTTCTCAAATTCCCGTAGGGCGGTTAGGAGGTACAGAAGAAGTAGCACATCTAGTAGCTTTCTTAGCCTCAGAAAAAGCTTCTTTTATCACAGGAGCTAATATGTCTATCAACGGCGGTCAACACGTGTATTGATTTAGATACCATTTGTTTACACCGTTGGGGGGGGGGGGGGGGGGGGGGCCCCCAAAAATAAAAAAAACAAAAACAAAAAAAAAAATAAAAATAAAAAAAAAAAAAAAAAAAAAAAAAATTAAAAA
>JANWVW010000179.1:0-1488 GCA_025056095.1 Bacteroidia bacterium | reverse complement strand
ATTCTTTTATCCCTGGTTATATTTTGTATATCACCGGGGGTAAACAGTTTTTTTTTTTTTTATACCTTTTTTTTACACGGTTGGGCGACCTGCTTCGCTGGTCGCCCAAAATTATACGCCAACCTAACAAAAACTTAAAATTTAATACCTATTCATCTAACCTACTCTTTAACTTACCTGACTACTTTCTACGCTTGGGGCATTTTTAGTAATCCAACCTCCACCAATCAAATCCTCATTTTCATAAAAGACCGCAGATTGCCCAGGCGTAACAGCACGTACAGGTTCATTAAAAACTACTTTTACCTGACCGTGTTCCATATATAAACAGCTATCAGTTCCTTCATCTCTATAACGAATTTTAGTATGTGCAGACATCCCCTGAGAAATACTTTCGTACTTCATAAGATTGATCTCTTTTACCCACATCTCCGTGCTTAGCAAAGCTTCATCTTTACCTAATACTACAGTATTGGTTTGTGGAATAATGTCCACTACATACACAGGATAACCTAAGGCGATTTCTAATCCTCTACGCTGACCAATAGTGTAAAAGGGATAGCCTTTATGTTTGCCCACTACTGTACCATCGGTAAGAACAAAGTTTCCACCTTCTACCTTTTCTGCTAATCCAGGAACTTTGAATTTCAAAAACTCACGATAGTCATTATCAGGCACAAAGCAAATTTCATAGCTTTCAGACTTCTTAAAAAGATCTTTAAATCCCATTTCCAAAGCCATTTTTTTTATTTCAGACTTATGGTACTTTCCTATTGGGAACAGAGTTCGGGCTAAACTTTTTTGACTTAGTCCCCAAAGTACATAGGACTGGTCTTTATGGGCATCTACTCCTTTTTTGATGTAATATCTTGTGCCTGATACAGCGCGTTGGGCATAATGACCTGTTGCGATATATTCACAATCTAATTTATCTGCTCTTTTCAATAGTGCTTCCCATTTAATATGGGTGTTGCATAACACGCAGGGATTAGGTGTTCTTCCTGCAAGGTATTCTTCTACAAAGTGGTTAATCACGTAATCTCCAAATTCTTGGCGAATATCAATAACGTAATGCGGAAAGCCCATAGAAACTGCTACATTTCGCGCATCGTTAATAGAGTCCAAACTGCAGCATCCTGTTTCTTTGCTTCGACTGCCTGAACTCACGTAGTCCCAAGTTTTCATAGTCATGCCGATTACTTCGTAGCCTTCTTCGTGTAGCATAGCTGCTGCTACCGAGCTATCCACACCTCCGCTCATAGCCACTAAAACACGCCCATTTCTACTCATAGTCTTTATTGTGCAAAGATAGACAAGTTTAGGTCTATATTTGTTCCATAAGTTGAAATTTGTTACAAAAGTTAGGGGGGCTCAACTTTGGTTTATAGTGAAAAAAGTTAAGTTTTAATAGATTTTTTGGGCGTGCCCTTGTGGGCGTTTCGCTTGCGCTCATGCCCACAAGGTCGGCGTGCTTCGGGCTACGCTATC
>JANWVW010000178.1 GCA_025056095.1 Bacteroidia bacterium | reverse complement strand
GCTTCTTTTATGGTTTTATTGGAAATAACCACTTCTTTTTTCAGTGTGTCAGAATAAAAAGAGACTGGTTGCAGCTTTGAACTAACGTCTTCTCTTATTTGCCGCAATATTTGTTTTTCGTATATGTTCAAGTTCTTAATCCCTTCTCTAAAATACCTGTGCGTATTCTTAAAGGCAACCCCTGTGATGCCCGGATTGTTGTCAAACAGTTCATTTTCGGGCTGTGCGTCTATGGGTTTATCCTGATAACCTTCGGGCAGTTGGCTTAATTTTTTTACGGTACAACGGCAGTTATAGCGGGCGGGTAGTGGTAATTCCATGCATATATGATAAAGCAAGTAGTTTTTATCAAAGTTTTGGTTCGGTGCAATTAAACGGTGTTTGGTATGGAATAGACAAGTATGGTAACACACGCGAATATTGAAATTTGAATAAAAATTTAGTTTGTAAAGGTTAGATTTTATTCTGGGCGTGCCCTTGTGGGCAAAAGCCCACAAGGTCGGCGTGCTGCGGGCTACGTGCGGAATGCCCCGACCCTTGCGCAGCAAGGGGCACGCCCAAAAAATTCAATCATTTTTTAGTCCACAAAAAATTTCTTATCTTTGCTACACATAATAAATCTCAACGTTCATTCGTTGTTACAATGAAGGAAAATATGCAAGATTGGTCTGACAGAGTGTTAGTAAAAGCTTATCAGCAAGGTAACCAGCAAGCTTTCGCTACGCTACTGCACAGACATCAAAAGCACGTGTACAACGTAATTACGATGATTGTCAAGGACAAGTTTATTGCAGAAGACATATTTCAGGAAACATTTATGAAAGTCATCACCCTCCTACAAACTCATCAGTACCAAGAAGAAGGTAAATTTTCACATTGGTTGATTCGAATAGCCTACAACCTCTCCGTAGATTATTTTAGAAAGATACGAAAAAATCCCACAATCACAGATAGCGAAAGCGATATACTAACCCAAGAAGACAGATTCGTGGATACCCAAGAAGCAGATACTAGCATACTACAACATGAAGATGAACACATTATCACCCAGCTACTCAAACGCTTACCTGATGAACAAAGAGAAGTAGTAGTACTTAGACACTACGCAGATATGTCCTTCAAAGAAATTGCAGAAATGACACAATGTAGCATCAACACTGTGCTAGGTAGAATGCGCTATGCTTTAATTAACCTACGTAAAATGCTTTCACAACAAGAGTTCAAGACATTAAATTAAAAAAATATACCATGAAAGAACGTTCAACTATTTCAAAATTCACAGAAAACGATATTTTGAGGTATTTCTACGGCGAAATGCCCGAAAACGAAAAAATAGCTTTTGAACAAGCTTTAATGACCAACTCAAAGCTCCGCAGAGCTTACAAGGAGCTTACTTTTACCTTAGGTATGCTTCCCGATATTGAAAACACAGGTACTTCACCTGAACCTGAAATACTTCAAAACATTTTAGAGTTTTCTAAATCCACTCTTGAACACAAATTTTGTCAAAACAATACCACTGAAAATGAAAAAACCTTTTCCGAACGTTGGACTAAAATACGAAAATATACATCTAAAACTATAATTGCAGGTTTAGCAGTTTTGCTTTCTGGTATAGTCAGTTTTTCGGGATATAGTCAATACAAACAATCTACCCACAAAAAAATTGCGTCCGAAGCTTTAGAATGGGAATTTTTAGATAACAAAGAAATAGAAAAATTAAACCGAGATGTACATGTACTCAAAGAACACAGGGGAGGAATTTTACCTACGGATAGCGCTATTTATGAGCTGGTTACCCACGATGAAAGCAATATTATTGTTTTGCCTTAGCCTAACCTATATTTATGGCTTAACTCAAACGCGAGACTCTATCCACAGAAAGCCGACTAAAATACAAGATGCCGAACTCAAAACGCCCTTAGTTACGCATAGTATCAAAATAGAGAACCAGTCTTTTTGGTTAGATGGCAAGCTCATTCCACCTGCGGCTTTACCGCTATCTCTACAAAGCTTGCCTACGGGCTACTCTTTGTCTTTGAGAGTTACTGGGGTTGACCAATTCAAGTTTTGTGTACTGAATAACTTTTATCTCTATGCAAATAAAAAAATCATTGAAATACCTCTGTATTCTACACCTACCAAAGAACAAATTTTAACAGGCTACTATCAAGACTTAAAAAAGCAAGACCCTGAAACTTTTGAAAAGCTTACCCAAGAAGCTGAATTAGAAAAAAAGTCTCAAGAAATTGCCATTGCCTACAACAGCACACCTGATAAACAGCAAAAAGAAGAATTAGAAAAAGAACTTCGCGAGGTATTAGATGAACTTTTTGAGCTCAAAATAAAAAACACTGAAAGAGAAATTCTCCGTTTGCAAGGTTCGGTAGATGAGCTTAAAAAGAAACTTTCTGATAGGCGAAAAAACAAAGAAGCTATTATTCAAAAAAGAATATCCATTCTTATTCATAAAGAACCTGAAACAGAATGGTAATGCGGAACGGACATTTTTTACATTTAGAGAGAATACTTAACTTTGCCAAAACTCAACTAACGCTATGGCATTAGATCGTTTTGGGATAGCAAAACGTATAGCCCAAGAAATTAAAGATGGGATGTACGTAAATTTAGGTATAGGAATACCTACTTTGGTAGCTAACTTTATTCCACCTGATATCAATGTAGTGTTACACACTGAAAATGGACTTTTAGGCATGGGTCCTTTCCCTTATGAAGATGAAGTTGACCCTGATTTAATTAACGCAGGCAAGCAGACCGTTACGGCTTTACCTGGAGCTGCTTTTATGGATTCTGCTGAAAGTTTTGCGATGATTAGGGGAGGGCATATTGACCTGACTATACTAGGTGCAATGGAAGTTTCCGAAGAAGGAGATATTGCAAGCTGGAAAATACCTGGTAAAATGGTTAAAGGTATGGGGGGAGCTATGGATTTGGTAGCTTCAGCTCAAAATATTATTGTAGCTATGCAGCAAGTAAATAAAAATGGTCAGTCTAAGCTATTACCTAAATGCACGTTACCGCTCACAGGGGTCAAGTGTATAAAAAAAATTGTTACTGAACTTGGAGTGTACGAAGTGAATAACGGATTTGTTCTTATAGAGAGAGCCCCTGGGGTAAGCATAGAAGAAATTAAAAAAGCCACTGCAGGTAAATTGATTATCAACGGTGAGGTACCAGAAATGAAAATTTAACTCTGCAACGAATGAATTTTTTACTTTTTTTTGTGTTATTAAAACATGGCTATTTCCTCACCTTTAATGATTGACATACAGCAAAAAATACAATACTATCAACAGCAGGTAGAAATTGCTCTATCTCGGTTAAATTTACCTACAACCCCTGCTGCGCTCTATGAACCTATTCACTACACCCTATCTCTTAAAGCTAAGCGAATGCGACCGATTTTAGTCCTTTTGGCTATAGATGCTTTCAAAAAACCTTTGGAAATAGGCTATAATGCAGCTTGCGGAATTGAGTTATTTCACAACTTTACGCTTATTCATGACGATATCATGGATAACGCTCCTACTCGCAGGGGCATGCCCACAGTATTTGCTAAATGGAATACTAACACTGCTATACTGTCCGGCGATGCTATTTTAGTACTTGCTCATCAATGGATAGCTGACACTGATTCAGCTTATCTGAAAGAAATTTTACGCATCTTTCACAAAACTGCTTTGGAAGTATGCGAAGGTCAAATGTTAGACCTTCAATTTGAGACTCGGAATAATGTTACTCTACCTGAATATATTCAAATGATACGCCTAAAAACATCAGTTCTATTGGGATGCAGCTTGTATATAGGAGCTTTATTAGCCGATTCTTCAATTGAAATTGCCCAAAAACTCTACGATTTTGGAGTAAAATTGGGAATTGCTTTTCAAATTCAAGATGACTACCTTGATGTATATGCAGACAGCAGCAAATTTGGCAAGCAAGTGGGCGGAGATATTATAGCCAACAAAAAAACTTGGCTACTACTCAAAGCCATAGAAATTGCAAATGATACACAAAAAAAAGAGATACAAGCCTGCTTAGATCTAAGTAATCCCAAAGAAAAAGTTGAAAAAATGAAACACATTTATCAATTGCTGAAAATTCCGCAGCTAGCACGGCAAGAAATTGACACATTATACCAGGATGCTATGAAAGACTTACTAAGCTTACCTTCATATATTGAAACTTCTACTTTTGCAGCGTTTGCTCAATACTTAATGAAAAGAGAACTATAAAATTACAAAAAATATGGACTTACTTAAAGCATTTCTTATTGGAGTTCGCTTGGCTATACCTGCGCAAGGCATGAGCCATGGGCATATCCGAATGTTTTACAAAGGTATAAAAGGTCTTGAAAATGAGTACTACGACCAAGATAAAATTCAAAAATGGGATAAAGAAATTAAAACAGCTTATCAGGACCTCAAAAGCATTCTAGACACAAACGAACATATTTCCGAAAAAGTAATAGAAATGGATAAAGTATGCCAACAGTATAATTTTTTAGAAAATTTGCAAGAGTACTTCGTAGATATTGGCTTAATTGACTTTTTTATCAAATCGCCTTTATATGCCCAAGAGGATTATTTTGAAACTCAAGAATGGTTACGTATAGAAGAGGAATTAGCTGATAGAGGTACAGAGCTACTAAATTGGCTTTTATACATTGAAGAAGCAAAATCCGCCCAAGCAGAAATTTCGTTGCAAAACTATATTGAAGACTTTTTGCTCATAGGTGATGAAATGAATGAAGACCAAGACAATCTAAAAATTTATGAACCTCTTATTGATGTGCAAGATTTTTTAGACCAAACCCCTTTGGATTTATTTTTACTTTACGAGAGAATTCCTGAAGATCATCCGTTAAAAAACATAGCTTTTCCAATGATGTGTTATTTCAGGGCAAACAAACCCATAGAAGCTTGTTTGCTCTCTTGTATCAACTGTGGGGGAAATATTGTTGAACATGGTTCAGTTTTAGCTTGTGCTTTGTGTGCCACACACGGATGGGCAGATTTTCCTCAGCCTTATCAAAAGTATTTTGAGTAAAAAAGTAAAAACCTTATACGCAGGTTAGATTTTGACAAAAGTCAAGTAAGTTTATTTGTATTCACGTTACTTTAGCTTGGTACAAAGGACAAAGCCAAGTACTCAGATTTTAATTTTTTGGGCGTGCCCTTGCCCACACTTCGCTTGCGCTCGTGTGGGCAAGGTCGGCGTGCTGCGGGCTACGCTATCGCTTCGGTGCTTCGCTTCGCTACGCACCGTGCTGACGCACGCCCTCCGCATGCCTCACGCAAAAAAACTCACAACAACACAAAAACTAAACTCACACACCCTCAATACTCAACACACAACCATAAAACATCCCCACAACCTAAACTTCCCCCTTTTCCCTTATCTTTGCACCATGATAAAAATCGCCAACCCCGCCTATGACGTCGTATTCAAATACCTCATGGAAGACAACCAAATCGCAAAACTCCTCCTATCCGACCTACTCCAAGAAGAAATTATTGACCTCCATGTCAGACCCCAAGAATACATCCTTGACGTCATCTCCACAACCGTATATCGCTTGGACTTCAATGCCAAAATAAAAAACACCGATGGCACAGAAAAAGTAGTTTTAGTAGAAGTACAAAAAGCCAAATTCCCTACCGATATCCTACGATTCAGAAGATACTTAGGTGAGCAATACCGTGCAGAA
>JANWVW010000177.1 GCA_025056095.1 Bacteroidia bacterium | reverse complement strand
TTTTTCAGAGATCTCTTGCGTGAGGCATGCGCAGGGTGGGCGTTAGCCCAGTGCGGAGCGAAGCGCAGCACCGAAGCGAAAGCGTAGCCCGAAGCACGCCGACCTTGCCCACCAAGCGCAAGCGAAGTGTGGGCAAGGGCACGCCCAAAAAATAAAAATCCAACTACTTTTGGAACATAATATGTTATTGCGGATCTTGAAAATAAACTTCAATACAGCATCAATCAGTTTTATATCTTTCTATGCAAAAAAAGTTCAATTTTTAAATCCCTGATTTATCCATGCCTTGATAGATTTTCTATCGCATTCAGGTATTTTTTGAGTACTATTGGGCATCGGTGTATAGCCTGGCAAATGCTCTACTGCACCTACTAATCTACCTGAAATAGCAGCAGCCTTGACATTGTCATAGTTGTTTAGAGGTACAGAGCTGGAAGCACTATGACAACCTAAACAATTATTACTGCTTAAAATAGAGGATATTCTGGCATAGGTTACGTTAGTAGTATCACAAGTACTGCTTGTATTTTGATTGTTTTTTTCAACGCTATCTTTTCTACACTGAATAAATAGGACTGTAATACTAAACAAACAACAAATTGTTAAGAGTAACTTTTTCATGTTTTTGTATCAGATTTATTTAGTCTATACTTGCTTTGCTTTTTTTAAGCTCCCCTTTACTTTGAGCACGGTGTAATAGCCGTTCATAGATAGCACTTTCAATGGGCTTAATAAAAAGTAGAATAAGTACTTTTGAAGAGAAAAATTTAGCTTCGGGAAACATTTTCGGAATTAGAAACCTATCAATAACTTCGGAAATTAGTACAAGTACAATAGAAACAATAACCGTGTATTGAATGGATCGTTTTTTAATGCGTGCTATGGTCAAGTCATTGCGAGTATCCATCAGTTCATCAAGTGTTTTTTGAAGCTCCATGTTTTTTTTATTGATATCTTCGTTAATCATTTGAATTTCTTCAGATTGTTGTTTTAGTTGTTGATTGAGTTTTTGAAGTTTTTCATTAGCGTTAGTTAAACGGTTTTGCAACCTATCACTTACAGAGGTAAGTAGCTTTACATCATTCAATAAATTCTCATACGATTCTACCATTTTTTTAAACTCTTCGATAGAGATTGGTTGGTTGGACTCAATCAAACGCTGTGCATGACTTAGAATACCCAGCTCTTGCTCAAAAGCATTTTTACGATCTTGTGTTATTTCACTCATGATGTTCAGCAAAATTACTAAATGGTATAAAAATATACAAAACAGCAAGTAAAAAAGTTGAATTTAGTCTGTATTTACAGTAAAATCTACTCGCCTGTTGTAGGCTCTTCCTTGTGGAGTACTGTTTGGAGCAATGGGCATAGTTTCACCAAAAGCACGAATAGTTAGTCTGTTTTTGTCAATTCCTCTTTGTATCAAATAGTTGTAAATGACAGTAGCACGTTTTTCAGAGAGTTTCATGTTTTCGTCTTCTGGTCCTATATCATCTGTATGTCCATTGATGTAAATTTTCATGTTGGGGTAAGCATTAAGCAAATTCACTAAGCTATCACCTGCAGTTTTGAGGTTACTAGATACAGTCAGCTGAGCAAAATAAAACCGTATCTTTATTTTATCTAAGTAATTCTCAAATTCTTTTCGCTTTTGGTCTTCTTTGGTTTTGAGAAAGTCTGCTAATCCTTCATCGCCTTTTCGTACCCATATATCTACTTGGGTATAAGGATTTTCGTCTTTGCGAATATTATCCCCCTGTGCGTATATTCTATCTGATGAGATACCTCCATTTTTCAAGTATTGGGCGATAGCTTTAGCTTCTTTGTCAGAAAAAGCTTTGTTTCCTAATCCACGAATATATGCCTTAGCTTCGGGTCTGCGCTTCATGACTACGATGATGCTGTCCAAAGTTTTACGCAGCGGATTGGTAATAAGAGATTTAGGAAGATTTTCTTTTGAAGCGCCTTGAGCTTCTTGATTAGCCTCTACTAAGGTTCGGGTAGACATACCTGTTCCCTTTTCCAAAAGAATATTAACGCATACCTCTTGCAAAGGGGTAACAATAACATCTACCACTTGTTTCTTTTGATAGTCATCTGCGGTGGCTAGGATAGTGTATTTGCCTTCTGGTAATTCAGAAAATTCATATTCGCCATTTAGATTGGAAGTAGTAGATGTATTCATGTTTAGGTACAAAATGGCATTGGGAATTCGTGCCCCCGTAGATGCATCTATCACTACTCCAAATATTTTGGCATTGGGTTTATCTTCTCTCAAACGTATTCTATGAATAGGAATATCTAAGGAATCCGCCCAAGCGTCTTTATCAAAAGGTTGTTCGTTTGAAGCTAATAGAGGTTTTTCAGGTTCTATTGGTTCAAAGTAGTAGATATCTTTTTCACCAAAACCTCCATCGCGTTCAGAAGTAAAGTAACCTGTTTTTCGGTCAGGATTGAAGTAAATGTAAATATCATCCCCAACCGAGTTGATAGGCATACCTAAATTAACAGGTGCGGTAAAAGTGCCTGTGGCTGTATCAAAAGTAGTCTTAAATATATCATAGCCCCCAATTGAAGAATGTCCGCGTGAACTGAAATAAACGGTTTTACCGTCGTAGTCAATAAAAGGTGCGTCGTCATCGTATGGGGTATTTATCATATCTCCGCAGGGAATAGGTTTGCTCCATCCATCTTTTACGCGCTTGCAGTAATACAAGTCTAATCCTCCTTTACCTCCCTTGCGCTGGCTAGAAAAAATAATAAAGTTTCTATCAGGGGAAATAGCTATGCTTGCTTCATGCTTACGAGTATTGACATTCGGAATAGGTTTAAGTTCTCCCCACATAGTACCTGTTAATTCTGCTTCATATAAATTACCCCATCTACCTTTGTTTTTGTAGAAGTAAATTGTATGTCCATCGTGTGAAAGTGATACTACTGATTCATTGAGTTGAGTGTTGATTTTAGGGATTACCACATTTTTAGCACGTTCCCACTCACTTCCATTTTTGACTGCTACAAACACATCTTCGGCAGGAATTTGGTCTTCACCTCGTGGTCCTCCTACGTTTCCCTCTCTTCGTGAAGTAAAAAAGATAATATTTTGGTCTGATGACACTACAGGGACATAATCTGCGTATTTAGTGTTAATTTTTTCGCCCAAATTTGTGATTTTGTAAGCAGGAGGTTGGCTAGCTATAATCCTTGCGTTTTGGCACTCGTCTATTTTTTTAGTTGCTTTTTTATACTCTTCACTTTTTTCTTTTTTTCCTTCGCGATACTGCTTAAAACAATTTTCTGCTTTATCCCACTGATGATTGTACTGATAAGCTATACCTAAATAGTACAGAATTTCTTTATCTACATTAGGGTCTAAATCTTTGGCACGTATAAAGTATCCTAACGCCATAGCTTTTTCATTAGAGCTGCTTTCCAAAATAGACCGGGCATACAAAAAATTTACCTCTGCAACATTCGGATACTTAGCTAATATCTTTTTGTAAGCCTGCATAGCTAAGTCATTTTCACCAAAGTAGTAGTGATTGTGGGCTAAGCGCAGCTCTTTCCGCAAACTTTGGGCAAATCCTATATCAGAAAAAGTAACAGAGAGCAAGCAATACAAATACGCTAAACAATAATTGCTTTTCATAATGACAAAACTGTTTCAAAATTCAGAATAAAAAATGACATTTACAAGAAGTGAAAAAAAAAGTTGTAAATAAAAAATCGTAAGTTGAGTTTAGCGTGTTTTTAGCTAATCTTATTTAAGTCTGTTTTTCTTCTATGCAGAGAATAATTACGCAAGAAGTTACATTTTTGTTTTTTTGGCGTGCTCTTGTAGGCTTTGCCCCACAAGGTCGGCGTACTGCGGACTACGTGCGGAATGCTCCACCCTTGCGCAGCAAGGGGCACGTCTAAAACATCAAATTAAACAATCTAAAAACATGCATTTTTAGTTCATTTTGCACATAAGTGAGACATCAATAAACCGCAAAGTCAAAAATAGGGCTTCATTTTCTCTAAAATAAAATCAGGACAGCGAATGGGCTTTTGAGTTTTTCTGCTCACAAAAGCTAATTCTGTACTGCCCGAAGTTAAAAGTTTGTCCTGCAAGTTAAAAATTTTGTACATGATGCGTATCCGCGTAGTAGGTAAAGTTGGGATGCTAGCTTGGGCTTTGAGAATTTCATCATAATAAGCAGGTGCGTGAAATTGACATTCTAAATTTAGTACAGGCATAAATATGCCATTTTGCTCAATAAAAGCGTAAGTAATACCTATATGCCGCAATAGCTCCACTCTCGCCACTTCAAAATATTGAGCATAATTTCCATAATATACAATTCCCATTTGATCAGTTTCTGCATAGCGCACTCGAAGCTCGGTAGTATGTTCTATCATAGCAGTTTAATCTATTGTAGCAATTACTTTGAGTTCAATTGCAATGGGCGTAGGCAGAGCATTGACCTCAATAGTAGTGCGTGTAGCTTGAACATCTTTGAAATACATTGCATAGAGTTTATTGTAAATGGGAAAATCTTTTTTCATGTTAGTTAAAAACACTGTTACATCCACTATATTTTCCCATTTAGATCCTGCGGCTTCTAAAATATTTTTCACATTTCTGAATACTGAATGGCACTGTGCCTCTATGTCATAACTCAAAATGTTTCCGTTCTCATCTAACTCGACACCTGGAATTTTTGAGCTACCCTTTTCTCTTGGACCTACCCCAGATAAAAATAAAAGATTGCCCACTCTGCGCGCATGCGGGTAAGCGCCCACAGGTTCAGGAGCGTTATCCGCGTGAATAATTTCTTTTTCTACCATAAAGCAAAAATATAAAAATAGGCTAAAAGTTTGTATTTTTGAGCATTTGCTATGAACAATTCCCTTGCTGTGGAGCATTTGACTAAATCTTATTCAGGCAAAATTGTACTTGATGACATTAGCATTGAATTTTTGAAAAGCAAAGTAAACATGGTAATAGGAGCAAGTGGAAGCGGCAAAAGTACTTTACTCAAATGCTTAGTAGGCTTAACAGAACCTGATTCGGGCAAAATTCTCTACCATGGCAGAAACTTGATAGAAATGAACTATGAAGAGAAAAAAGAAATACGGCAACAAATAGGTATGTTATTTCAAGGAGGGGCTTTATTTGACTCTTTGACTGTTGGAGAGAATATAGCTTTTCCGCTGCGAATGTTCAGTAAAATGTCTAAAAAGGAGATTGCCGAGCGAGTTGCTTTTTGTTTAGAGCGGGTCAACATGCCTGGAGTGGAGAAAAAGTATCCATCCGAATTGAGTGGAGGTATGCGTAAACGAGTAGGTATAGCCCGAGCCATTGCTTTAAATCCACAATACTTATTTTGCGATGAACCGAATTCAGGTTTAGATCCTTTGACTAGTATAGTTATTGATGAGCTTATCGCAGAAATTACGGAAGAATACGGTATTACTACTATTGTCAATACTCATGACATGCATTCTGTGTTAGAGATTGGCGATAAGATTATTTTTATTCATGAAGGTAAAAAACATTGGGAAGGAAATAAATACGAGCTTCGTGAGGTAGATGAACCCATCATAAAGAAGTTTGTTTTTGCGTCTAAAAGAGGATAGAGTGGGGTTATATTCATTTTTTGCTTTGAGATAATATTCAATTTTTTTTGGGCGTGCCCTTGTGGGCGTTTCGCTGCGCTCATGCCCACAAGGTCGGCGTGCTACGGGCTACGCTA
>JANWVW010000176.1 GCA_025056095.1 Bacteroidia bacterium | reverse complement strand
GGGCGGGTGGGGCGCAGCACCGTTAGCCCGTAGCACGCCGACCTTGCTTGCATGAGCGCAGCGAAACGCAAGCAAGGTCACGCCCAAAAAACACTAAAATTTACTAGCAAATCTTTCTCTACCCTTTGTAAATAGAACCTTCAAAAAAGAGTTGGGCGATCAGAAGCCTCTTCATTTAACTTTGGGTAAAATAAACCTACAATAATAAACGGATTCCGAGCTTTCCAATGATATGCTTTTGTAGTGCCTAAAAAGAAATACAGGTCTTTAGTCTCAACAAACTCTTCAAAACACTTTTGTTTTACCTTCTCCAATGCCTTTTCTTTATCTCCTTTGCTTTTTTCAAGACAGTTCCAGTACAACATGCCTAATTCCCAATCCTCAACCATTAGCTTGGATTTCTTTCCATTCTCGTCTTTAAAGTGGTAATAAAACTTGTATGGCAATTTATTCACCAAATTGAATTCTTGAATGTCCTCTGCCTCAAACATATCTAATTGACTTCTTTTAGCAAGAATTTGGTTAAGTTTTTCTTTATCCCACTCAGGTTCTACAGGTTCAAAAGTAAAATCTATAATTTGGCGAGGTTTAAATACTGCCAAAGAAGTACAAATAGAAGGGTTCTTAGCTTCTCCTATCAGTTGTTTCATGTTTGTATATACTTTTTTCAAACATATTTGTTTTCGTTCCTTCCAATTATTAGATGTATCTAGGTGTCCAATTCTTTTAATTTCTGCATTTATGCTTGCGGGTCTATAACTTTCAGGTCTTTTATCTTCTTGGTTCTTTACCAAGTCTATTTCTATCCAATCATATTTTTTGTAACGCTGTTCGTATGACTTTTTTCTAAAAGGAATAGGATAGATTCTAATCCAGTTTCCTTGCTCTGTAAATCCTGCTGTACAAACTAACTCGTCGTACTTAACAGATAAACTCGGATATGTTTTTACAGTAATAAGTACTTTGGTTTTTACCATACTCTATAAATGTTTTAGTTCATATTCAAAATTGGATAGTTTCATGATAGCGTCCGCCAGATACTTGCGATGACACTGGCATATATCTGCTTCAAAGCACGTTAAAGCAATTCTTTGATGTTGCCTTAAATGTTCTAAAACCTGATATTGATATGTAAGCGTATCTCTCAAATTTTGATGACAATACTTTTTAAATAACTCTTCGTAATCTGCTGGGCTATTTAACTTATTACGTTCATGAGAATTTATACCTAATTCAGGGATGTGAATGTATTTTATTCCTACATTTGAACAATATCTTTCCAACTGTCTTTTATTAAAACCAAACTTCATACTCACAGGATTGTTTCTGACATCTACAAGCATTTTTATGTCATTTTTGATTAGCTTAACTAAGTATGCTTCAATGGATACACCTTGGTAACCTATTGTACAAAGAACTCTACCGTTGTTTTTAGGCACAGATTGCTTAATTCTTTCTAAGTAGAAAGGTTCTTTTTTGAGTATAGATTCCGCTATTTCACTTTTGATGGCATAGAAGGGATAGTTTATGTAAGTGTATCGGATAATAGAATCTTTATTTTCATGAGCATACTTTGTTTGCAAATTTGTTAAAGCTTTCTGGTCAGAGGTTTTTAACGTATCGAAATACGATTTTTGAATGGTTTTTTGTATTTCTTTTTCTGTTTCTAATAATAATCCACTCTTTGACATCACAGCTATATCATTGCTTGCGGTAAAAGAGTAACATCCGAACTTGTATGGTACAAAATGATAATCTGGTTTATCCTGCTCATCTGATAACAAAAACAACAACTTTTGTAATTTAATTTTATCTACTATGTTACCAAATAATTCCAAAAGAGAGAGAAGCAATTTGCGTCTATACAACATAACTTGGCTAATTATTTGTATGCAAAATTACATTTTATAGCATATTTTTCAAATGAAAAACAAGATGTTTTTTACATCTCTTCAAAACTAAGAAATTGCACGTATTAAGTTTTACTTTTCTGGGCGTGCCCCTCGCTAGCGCTCGGGTCGGGCTACTACGCACTACGCGTGCGCTTCGGTGCTACGCTGACGCTCTGCACTGCCTAACGGCATGCTCCGTATCCCTCACGCAACTTAACTCTGGATTTTGATATTTCACTTGGTTTTATGCATCATTTTGCTTTACCTTGTTTGATAGTTATTTTCAGTGATTTACGAGGTTAAACTTGGATTAGTGAGCTTTGTTTAGTAGCAGCATTCTTTGCGTGAGGCATGCGAAGGGCAAGCCGTCAGGCTTGGTGCGAAGCCCCTCGCCCACTCTTTCACTCTTGCCCAGGGGGTGGGCGGGTGGGGCGCAGCACCGAAGCGATAGCGTAGCCCGCAGCACGCCGACCTTGCTTGCATGAGCGCAGCGAAACGCAAGCAAGGTCACGCCCAAATTATTACATAAAAAGTAATCCTAATATACTCCGAATATCCTTACGCCTCTAAACTTTGATAGCTTTCAATAGGCGGACAAGTACAAACAAGATTTCTATCTCCATGCAGATCATTTACCCGCGCAACGCTTGCCCAAAATTTATTTTTACGAACATAAGGCAACGGAAACGCTGCTTTTTCACGAGAGTACTTATGCGCCCATTCATCCGCAACAACCATAGAAAGAGTATGAGGAGCATTTTTCAATACATTATCTTGAGCATCAGCTATACCTAACTCTACCTCTCTAATCTCTTGACGAATTTGTATCAATGCGTCGCAAAAACGGTCTAACTCCTCCTTAGACTCACTTTCAGTAGGTTCAATCATAATTGTGCCTGGTACAGGAAAAGACATTGTTGGGGCATGAAAACCATAGTCCATTAAGCGTTTAGCTACATCCAAGGCTTCAATACCGTATTTTTTGAATTCTCTTAAATCTACAATCATTTCATGCGCGCAGCGCCCATTTGTACCTGAATAAAGAATAGAATAATGCTTTTCTAAACGAGATTTAACATAGTTCGCATTGACAATAGCCATTTTAGTAGCATTAGTAAGTCCCTTCGCACCCAACATCCGAATATAAGCATACGAAATAAGTAGTATGCTTGCACTCCCCCAGGGTGCCGCAGATACCGCAGAAATTCCTTTTCTACCCCCTGTGGGAATTAAACAGTGTGTAGGTAAAAAGTCTGCTAAATGAGCAGCTACACAAATAGGACCCATACCTGGACCTCCTCCGCCGTGTGGAATAGCAAAAGTTTTGTGCAAATTCAAATGGCATACATCTGCCCCAATAATAGCAGGAGAAGTCAAGCCGACTTGTGCATTCATATTTGCACCGTCCATGTATACTTGTCCTCCGTATTGATGAATTATATCGCAAATTTCTTGTATAGATTCTTCAAAAACGCCATGAGTAGAAGGATAAGTAACCATTAGTGCAGCTAATTTATCTTTATGCTGTTCAGCTTTTGCCTTTAAGTCTGTTACATCAATGTTACCCTTATCATCACACTTGACAACGACAATTTGCATATTCAACATAGCTGCTGATGCAGGATTTGTACCATGAGCAGAAGAAGGTATAAGCACTACGTTTCTATACCCCTCCCCCCGACTAATATGATAAGCCCGTATTACTTGTAAACCTGTATACTCGCCTTGCGCGCCTGAATTTGGTTGCAATGAAGTGGCTGCAAAACCTGTAATTTCAGATAACATCTGCTCTAACTCCTGAATAATCTGCTGATAGCCTTGTACTTGTTCTATGGGTACAAAAGGATGAATTTGGTTAAATTCCGCCCAAGAAACAGGTATCATTTCTGTGGTGGCATTTAATTTCATTGTACATGAACCGAGAGTAATCATTGAAGTGTTCATGGCTAAATCTTTATTTTCTAAGCGTTTCATGTATCGCAGCATTTCGTGTTCTGTGTGATATCTATTAAATACAGGATGAGTTAGATATTCACTTTTGCGGATACATGTATCAGGAATTTGCAGTTTATCGGCAGCGTGTATAGCACCTTTAACTTTTTCTATCGTAAATAAGGTTTGATTTTGTGCTTGGGCAAATATGTTAGCGATTTGCAAAACATCATCAATTTGAGTAGTTTCGTCTAAACTTAAATTGATAGAACCGTCAGGATTGTACCAGAAATTAACTTCATTAGCCTCAGCAATAGATTTAACCTTGTTTGTATCTACATGGTCAAGGTTAAGAGTATCAAAATAGTGTATAGTACGGACTGTACAACCTATTTCAGATAAAAGTTTAGCCAAAGCTTGAGTATATGCATGTATGCGTGCGGCGATGTTTTTTAAGCCCTTTGGACCGTGATAAACCGCATAAAAACTTGCCATATTAGCTAATAGCGCTTGGGCTGTACAGATGTTAGAGGTAGCTTTCTCTCTTTTGATATGTTGTTCGCGAGTTTGTAGTGCCATACGTAAAGCAGGGTTACCTTGTGCGTCAATAGTTACGCCGATGATTCTACCTGGAATAGAGCGTTTATATTCTTCATGAGTAGCGAAAAAAGCTGCATGAGGACCGCCGTAGCCTAAAGGTACGCCAAATCGTTGAGAGTTACCAACTACTACATCTGCACCCCATTCACCTGGGGGAGTAAGTAAGGTTAAAGCTAATAAATCTGATGCTACAATTATTTTTACCTTGTTTTGTTTAGCTTTTTGAACTAACTCTGTATAATCCTTTACCTCACCTGTTTTATCGGGATATTGTAGGAGAATAGCAAATACGCCTGTATAGTCTGTTTCTTTTTCAATATCAACAACTTTTACAGTGATACCTACAGGATTTGCGCGAGTATGTAAAACTTCAATCGTTTGTGGAAATACTTTGTCTGAAACCAAGATAGTATGTGCATTAGGAAGCGTTTTTTGTTGTTCGCTGTGTAGCATAAACATAGCTTCGGCGGCTGCGGTGGCTTCATCTAATAAGGAAGCATTTGCAATGGACATACCTGTCAGGTCGCAGACCATAGTTTGAAAGTTCAAAAGAGCTTCTAATCTGCCTTGTGCGATCTCTGCTTGATAAGGTGTGTAAGCAGTGTACCAACCTGGATTTTCAAATACGTTCCTTAAAATGACTGACGGAGTAATCGTGTTATAGTATCCCAAGCCAATATAAGACTTGAATATTTTATTTTTTTGAGCAATTTTTTTGATATGATGTAAGTATTGGTATTCTGTTAGAGGTTCGGGTAGACTAAGAGGCTTTTTTAACCGAATGGATGCAGGAATGGTTTGTTCTATGAGTTCTTCTACACTGCTGACATTCATTTCTTTGAGCATAGTTTGTAATGCTTCACCTTCGCTGCCTAAGTGGCGATACTCGAACTCTTCTGTATAATGGACGTTTGTATTCATATTTGATTAGTGCGTAAAATTAAAAAGGTAAAAGGAATTAAAAAAGTTTAGAATACTCAATATGTTTGACATTTTATTAACTTGTTTTTGAGTAGGTATTTGGGCGTGTCCTTGTGGGCGTTTCGCTGCGCTCATGCAAGCAAGGACACGCCCAAAAAAATATCAAATATTTCAAACTTCCTCTATCTCTCTCAAATCCACAGGTACTACCTTGCTTACACCTAACTCCGCCATAGTTACTCCGTAAATTATGGGAATATAACACATAGTACGCTTATTATGCGTTACAATAATGAACTGCGAATTTTGACTAAATTTTTGAATGAGCTGATTGAATTTATCCACGTTGGCATCGTCTAAAGGCGCGTCGACTTCGTCAAATATGCAGAAAGGTGCAGGTTTTAGCAAATAAATAGCAAATAAAAGCGCCGTGGCAGTAAGCGCTTTCTCTCCACCTGAGAGCTGATTGATACTCTGCGGCTTTTTACCTTTCGGTTTA
>JANWVW010000175.1 GCA_025056095.1 Bacteroidia bacterium | reverse complement strand
GCGAAGCACCGAAGCGAAGCGTAGTGCGGAATGCCCCGACCCTTGCGTCAGCAAGGGGCACGCCCAAAAAAATAAAATTATTTTTTAACAAAATTCGTTTATGCCATACATTACAAGGTTTGCTTGAAATATGTATTTTTGCTTTATGCGAGCTACCAAGAAGCAGTTGCAGAATTTAGAAAACGAAGTTGAGGCTTTGGGCTACACAGTGCGGTACGAAAAAGGTAACTTCAACGGAGGATACTGCGTAGTAAAACAAACCAAAGTAGTAGTGGTAAATAAATTTTTTTCATTAGAAGGAAAAATTGCAGTATTGCATAACATTATTGAACAAATTAAAGCAGATATTGCCGTACAAAACGCACTACAAGAAGATAAAATCAGTATATGAAAGTAACTTTTTTAGGTACAGGTACTTCACAAGGCGTACCAACTATAGGTTGTACATGTCCTGTTTGTACCTCTGAAAGTCCATACGACCAACGCTTACGGTGCTCAATTTGGATAGAAGTACACGGAAAGCACTTTGTGATAGATACAAGTTCGGATTTTAGACAGCAAATGCTTCGTGCCAAAGTGCCTCGCATAGATGCTATACTTTTTACGCATGCACACAAAGATCATGTCAGCGGTTTAGACGATATTCGCGCATACAATGCCCTTCAAAACGGCGCAATTGACGCATATTGCAACGAACAAACGGCAACTCAAATACGCGAAGAATTTTCATATATTTTCAGAGAACCTAAATATCCCGGCATCCCACAGCTTAACTTACATGTGGTAGATTTAGAACCTTTTTTGGTGCAAGGTGTAAAAATTATACCTATTGAAGTTATTCATTATAAACTTCCCATTTTAGGCTATCGAATAGAAAACTTTACCTATATCACAGATGCTAGTTTTATTAGCGACGAAATGAAAGCTCGCATTCTTGGTTCTGATGTACTTGTTCTTAACGCACTCCGAAAAGAAAAGCATATTTCCCATTTCACTTTATCTGAAGCTTTGTCGGTCATAGAAGAAATAAAGCCTCGTAAAGCCTACTTGACGCACATAAGTCATCAATTGGGCTTGTACGAGGTAGTTTCAAAGGAATTACCACCGAATGTATTTTTAGCTTATGACGGCTTGGCTATTACTGTGTAAAGACTTATTTAACTTATTTAGCTAACAGTTCCTCTATTTTTTGGACTATTCTATCGCTCATAGGTTTAGTAGTAGGTTCAAAATTAGCTACGAGCTTTCCGTTTCTGTCAATTAAAAATTTCTCAAAATTCCAGCTAACTTCGGCATCCATGACGCCATTGAGCTCTTTTTTGGTCAAAAATTGATATAGCTCGCACATATCTTTGCCCTTTACAGATACCTTTTCAAACATAGGAAAGGTAACGCCATAGTTTTTAGTACAAAAGGCTTTAATTTCTTCCTCTGTGCCTGGTTCTTGCTGTGCAAAGTTATTTGCAGGAAAACCTAACACTTCAAAGCCCTTGCTGTGGTATTTTTCGTATAGGGCTTGCAGCTCTTTATATTGTGGGGTCAAGCCGCATTGGCTAGCTACATTGACAATAAGTAATACCTTGCCTTTGTACTCGGAAAGGCTAATTTCTTTGTGGTCAATAGTCTTGACCTTGTAATCATAAATAGACTTTGTCATATTTTTTTTGAAAAAGTTTAGTTGAGGTTTAGCAAATGAAATAAATAAAATACCTATGCTTGCTAGTAATAGCAATAATATGGTTAGGTAGTGCTTTAACATACTGTAAAAAACAAATCATTTCTTCAGAAAGTTGCAAATATGTAAATTTAGTTAATTTTAACGGTAGGAATTTGGACATATAGAATACTTTTGTGTATTTTCGCAAAGCAAAACAAGTTGAAAAATGGCAGTTATCATAGAAAAAAAGGATAAAACAGTATACGAGGAGTACTTAGCAAAGTCTTCTGCTAATAGAACTCAATTGAAGGATTTGAACACAGATGAGATGATTCTAAACATGGGTCCCCAGCACCCTTCTACGCATGGGGTACTTCGTTTAGAATTGATTACTGATGGTGAGATTGTAGTGGATGTTATTCCGCATTTAGGGTATTTGCATAGATGCTTTGAAAAACACGCTGAAAGCTTAACATACGCCCAAATTATTCCTTATACCGATAGAATGGACTACTTGTCCTCTATGAACAACAATTTTTGCTTTGCAATGGGCGTAGAACGCATGCTTGGAATAGAGAAGGAAATTCCTAAGCGAATTGAATATATTCGAGTACTAGTAGCTGAACTCAATCGTATTGCTTCACATATCATCGCTTTGGGTACTTATGGGATTGATATTGGTGCTTTCACGCCGTTTTTGTGGCTAATGAGAGATAGGGAGCACATTCTCAATCTATTAGAGTGGGCTTCAGGGGCAAGGTTATTGTACAATTACATTTGGATAGGCGGACTTTTTCATGATCTCCCCGTAGGTTTTGAAGAAAGATGCAAGGAATTTATTGACTACTTCAAACCCAAGCTAGACGAATTCAACAATCTACTATCCTACAACAAGATATTTGTAGAGCGCACCGCAAACGTTGGAGTATTACCATTAGAAGTAGCCATTAACTATGGGTGTTCAGGTCCAGTGCTTAGAGGTTCAGGATTAAAATGGGACTTGCGCCGTGTAGATGGCTATTCTGTATATCCTGAATTAGAATTTGACATTCCTGTGGGCAAAGGTTTAATGGGTAAAGTGGGCGATTGCTGGGATAGATACTATGTACGTGTGCAAGAAATGTACGAATCCGTCCGCATTATTGAGCAATGTTTAGAGCGCCTAATGAAAGACTTGAAACGTACCCCTGATTTTGACCCACATGAAGCTATTCCCAAAAAATTAGTCCCAAAAGCAGGAGAATATTATGTAAGAGCAGAAAATCCTCGTGGAGAATTGGGATATTACTTCATTGCCGATGGCAAAAAAGATGTACCTTTCCGATGCAAAGCTAAAAGCCCTTGCTTTGTCAATCTGTCTGTAGTCCCTGAAATTTCTCGCGGTGCCATGATAGCCGACTTAATTGCTATCATCGGTTCTATTGATATAGTACTAGGTGAAGTAGATAGATAATTCGATACCTACTTGCACAAGACTAAAAGCAGGAATACAACACAGTAGCCATTTTTAAGCTTAGTTTTTATTTTGTTAGCAGGAAATTGGCTACCCTATTTTTTTCTAAAAACGTTACTTTTGCAACCATAACAGAATTATGTCTAGAAAAGCCACTCCTAAAAAATCTCAAAAACAATCTAGTAGCACTAAACGTAAACTCAAAATAGGCTACGTAATACCTACTTTAGATACAGTAATTTTACCAGGTACGGTTTATCCTCTATTAGTAGGTAGAACCTTTTCTGCCAGTGCTGTCAATTTGGTCAATGAGCTTGGCAACCAGTTTAGATTAGTACTTATTCCTGACTTCAAAAAAGAGGAAAAACAAAACCCGATAGAAAACATTGTAGAGCTAATTTTTGACCAAAAAATAGGTGTAACTGCAAGAATAGAACATTTTACCACTTTACCCAGTGGACTATACAAAGTAGTAGTAAAAGGCTTAGAGCGAGTTTTAGCCACTGATTTTGACTATAATACCGAAGAGCAAGTAATTACCACAAGGTATGAAGTTTTACCTGTTACAAAAGATCTAACAGTACAGCAAGATAAAGCCTATCTCAAAACCTTGAAGGAGTTATTTGAGCGGTATGTGTCTATTCAAGACCCTTCAACACAGTTAGATTACAAAGTAGCCCAGCCTGAATTCAAGCCCGTTTATGAAAATGAGCTAATTCTCTACCAACTTGCGAATATTCTTCCGCTCTCTTGGGAAATGAAATATGAACTGCTCAAAAAGCAGACCTTGAACGAACAATATAACTTTTTAATTGAGTTTTTACAAAATGAAATTGAGGTAGCTTTAATAAAAAAGGAAATTCAACAAAAATTAGAAAAGGGAGTAGAAAGAAACCAAAGAAAATACTACGTACAGGAGCAGCTGCGAGTATTACAAGAAGAGTTTGAAGAAGAGGGAGTTAATCCTGAAATTGCTAAACTGCGTAGTTTGGTTGAAAAAGCAGGGATGCCTGAAAAGGTAGTTCAAAAATGTAACGATGAGCTCGAAAAACTCAAACGTATTCCCCCTATGTCCCCTGAATATGGAGTAATTGTCAATTACATTGAATTACTGACCAGCTTGCCTTGGTCAAAAGCTAGTCAAGATAATTTAGGACTACTTCATGCGCAGCAGGTATTGAATGCGCATCACTATGGGCTAGAAAAAGTAAAAGAAAGAATATTAGAGTACATTGCTGTATTAAACAATTCAGGTAATCCCAAAGGGCAAATACTTTGCTTAGTAGGTCCACCGGGCGTTGGAAAAACCTCTTTAGGTAAGTCCATAGCGGAAGCATTAAATAAGAAATATGTCCGTATTGCATTAGGAGGAATAGCAGATGAAGCCGAAATACGCGGACATAGGCGCACTTATATCGGTTCTATGCCTGGGCGAATCATCAACGCTATGAAGCGTGCAGGCGTTATCAATCCGTTAATTGTGTTAGATGAAATAGATAAACTAGGAAAAGACTACAAAGGCGACCCTGCCGCAGCTTTATTAGAAGTTCTTGATCCCGAACAAAATCATAGCTTTAACGACCATTTCGTAGAAGTAGACTATGACCTTTCTCGTGTATTTTTTATCGCTACTGCAAATGTAGAAACAGATATTCCCATAGCCTTACGAGATAGAATGGAAATCATTCATTTAGAAGGTTATACAGAAAATGAAAAACTTCACATTGCTACTCAATTTTTGATACCTAAACAGTGCAAAGAAAACGGGCTTGGTGTGCAAGATGTTACTTTCGAGGAAAAGGCTATTCTCAAAATTATCAATGAGTACACTGCGGAAGCAGGGGTAAGGAACTTAGAGCAAAAAATTGCTAGCATTATCCGAAAAATTGTGCGTAAGCATATAGAAGCCAAAGAAAAACAGGAGAATATTTTGCCAATTCAAATCAAAGAAAGTGATATAGAGCAATACCTTGGGGCTTTACGCGCCAAAGAAGTTCCAAAGTGGAACGAAGATAAAATTGGCGTTGCTTACGGGTTAGCTTGGACAAGTACAGGTGGCAAACTACTGCCTATTGAGTGCACTGTATGTGAGGGAGAGAGCAAAATTCATCTTACAGGGCAAATCGGAAATGTGATGAAAGAATCTGCCCAAGCAGCTTATACTTTTCTCAAAGCTCATGCGCAGCGCTGGAATATTTCTACGGAAACTTTCAAAAATAAAGAAGTCCACATTCATCTACCTGAAGGTGCTATTCCAAAAGATGGACCCTCAGCAGGAATTGGGCTATTTACTGTCCTTTACTCTGTTTTTACGCAAAAACCTGTGCGTAATGATGTTGCCCTTACAGGTGAAATTACCCTGACGGGGCAAGTGCTGCCTATCGGCGGATTGACTGAAAAAATTTTGGCAGCTAAACGCAATCGTATTTACAATGTCGTTATACCTATGGATAATCATGACATGCTAAAAGAACTTAATTCTGAAATTTTGGAAGGAATGAACATTATCCAAGTTAAGCATGCTTTTGAGGTAGTGGAGCATCTATTCCGTTGAGATTGTGTAAAGTTAAGCATAAAAACGAGTGCATTTCAAACTAAGCTAGCAGTGGCTCAACCGTGTAAAAAGGGATATATTGTTTTTGATATAAAAGTTGAATTTTATTTTTTGGGCGTGCCCTTGCCCACACTTCGCTTGCGCTTGTGTGGGCAAGGTCGGCGTGCTTCGGGCTACGCT
>JANWVW010000174.1 GCA_025056095.1 Bacteroidia bacterium | reverse complement strand
GAAGCGCAGCGAAGTACCGAAGCGAAGCGTAGTGCGGAATGCCCCGACCCTTGCGCAGCAAGGGGCACGCCCAAAAAATTAAACTTAAATTATTATGTAGCCATCAGCTTTTGTAAATTTTATTCAAGTTCAATTTCAATCCTACGATTTTGCTTGCGTGCAAGGTCTGAATTATCAGGATTGAGGGGATATTTTTCCCCCAAGCCTATGGCAGTGATGCGATTAGAATCTATCCCCAAGCTCGTCAAGTACTGTTTGACCTCATCGGCACGTTTTTGTGAGAGTTCTACCGCTTCCTGACCTTGAATAGTGTTATCGGTATGCCCTTTAATGATAATTTTGAGGTCATTTTTTTCTTTGAGTACAGCATAAAGTTTATTTAACTCATTTTTAGCCACCTCATTGAGCTGATACTGCTTTCCTGCATATTGGATATTTTTTAAGATGATTTTACTTCCTGCCCGCAAAGGTTTGAGTAAAATTTCAATTTGTTTTTTGCCAAATTCTGCTTTTTCATCTATTTCAATTCGTTCAGAATAAAGTTCATATCCAGGGTAATAAACATCAATAGCATAATCATCACCGTTAGGTAGGGCGAATTGAAAGTTTCCCGTAGCTTCATTAGCTTGCCCCTGAGCAGCAAGGCTATTTTTTTGATAAGCTACAACAGAAATTTCTGCACCTAACGGCTTTCGAGTAACGGCATCTCTTACCGTACCTAACATAACTAACAATTTTTTAGGCACAATTGGTACTGCTGCGTATTGTGGAGCTTTGCTATCTATAAAATAGATTACATAGATATCTTTTCCGCCAAATCCGCCTGTGCGCCCCGAAGCATAATAACCTCGTTTGCCGTCAGCGCTAAGAATGAAGTTAATTTCATCATCAGGGGTGTTAAGAGGGTAGCCTAAATTGTACACTTCGGATACATTTTTTTCGTTCCATTTACATACAAATACATCGTATCCCCCCATGCTTTTGGTGCAGTTTGAGCTAAAATATAAAGTTTCGCCGTCAGGGTGTAAAAAAGGACAATCTTCATCAAAAGGTGTATTGATACCAGGACCGCAATTGATAGGTTTAGACCAACTTCCATTAGGTTGTTTTTTGCAATAGTAAATATCTCGTCCACCATAGCCCCCTTTTTTATCACTGGTTAGAAAAAGATATTGCCCATCCGCAGAAATGAAAATTGAAGTTTCTAAATAAGCACTGTTAATGATTTTTGAAAGCGCTTTGGGCGTTTGCCACACTTTACCTTTTAACTTTGAGACATAAATATCCCCTTGTCCATCATTACGATAGAAGTACATTTGTTGCCCATCTGCGCTGATAGATAAAGCAGACTCATGGTATGTTGTGTTAATAGGTGCATCAATATTTTGGGCAGGTTGCCATTTACCGTATTTTCGTTCAGATACAAAAATATCGTCAAACTTTTTGCCCGTAGCTCGGTTGGTGTCGCCCAAAGCTGTTGAACGATTAGAAGTAAAAAACATGGTATTTTCGTCTAAGGTCAAGCAAGCGCCGTACTCATCCGCAGCCGTGTTAATAGCACTACCTAAATTTTCTACTTGAATATTGATGCGTTTTTTAACTAGGGCTTTACCTGTGCTGCATTGTGCCATTAAGTGTTTAATTTGTTTTCGGGGCATACCTGGAATGAGGTCTTTATTAGCTAACTCATAAAATTTAAGTGCTTCATCAAATTGCCCAGCTAAATGATAGCCCACAGCAATTTTAGCTTTAAGCGTGGCACTATACAAAGGAAACCTTTCGTACACTTTGAGATAGTATTGCAGCGCTTTTTCTTTTTCATTTCCATACTCATAGCACTGACCAATAGCATACAGATAGTCAATATTATCAGGGTCAGAGTCTAAAAGGGTTTGGTAATATTTGAGGGCTTGGTCGTAGCTGCCATTGTCAAAATAGCGCTCTGCTAAGCGAAGAGTTTTTAAGTGATTTTGCCCTTTTGCAATAAAAGGAACGTATATCGTTGAAATAACTATAAGAATAAGAAAAATACCCTTGCGTTTAATCATTATATTTAACGCAAATTTGCACAAAAATGAGAGATATTAAATGGGTTGTAGTTTCTTAAAATTTAATAGACCACATTCCTCTAAAATCTTTTATCTTGTAATCTTTAGCTAAATCATTGGGATATAATTTTTTGATAGCAGCTAAGGTTTGAGGGTCAATATCCTTATTCTTATCACCATGACATTTCAAGCAAGTTGGTGTAGCTATCATAATTGGCTTGAAGTAATATACTTCTTTGCCACTTTCTACAATAAAGGGTTCTAAAGGCTCTTGGTTTTTGAATTTAGTAAGGAAGGCTTCTAAGGTACTTTTTTCTATGTCATTTTGAGGTTTATCTTGTGGATTGCGAAACTTATTAGACACTCTTCGTATTTGACAATGGTATGTTTTAGATAAAGAATCCACCAAAGGAAGAGCTTTGAGATGACAAAGTTCTACTGCGCCATGTGTACCTTTTTGTGCTATTGCGCTTTCTAAAACAGTAATCAATTGAGATTGTACTTTTTTCGTGATGCTATCCCCTAATTTTAGATAATTAATCATAGATTTTTGGGTAAGAGTCTCTTTTTTATCTTCAATCCGTTGAGGTTTACTACTTTTACACGCTTGCAAAACCAATCCGAAAAGAAAAACTGCAAGAATAAGAGTAATACTCGTTTTTAGTAAACTATTCATACGCCTTAAAATTACACAAAAAATGACCTTGCTGTCGTGTAACAAATATTACATTTTATGTTGCACACATATTCACTTTTTGACACTTGCTGCTAAATAAATAACTAGTTCAAGCAAAGGTTTTTTATTTTAGTTTTGTCATTATGGCAAATATGTTCAAAAAAGAAATTCATTTGTATGATGCAGTAATGTTAGTAGCAGGCACAATGATAGGTTCAGGGATTTATTTAGTTACAGCAGATATTGCCCGTAATGTACAAAGTGCAGGGTATATTTTGTTAGTGTGGATAATATCAGGAATAATTACCTTATTAGGAGCTTTGAGCTATGGTGAGCTTACTAGCATGATGCCCCAAGCAGGTGGTCAGTATGTATTTTTACAACGTGCCTATAACAATATGATAGCTTTTTTGTATGGTTGGACGCTTTTTATGGTCATTCAAACAGGAACAATTGCCGCAGTAGGTATTGGCTTTGCTAAATTTACAGGAGTTTTTGTTCCTGAGCTATCTCAAAGTTGGTTGGAGATACAACAGTTTAAGCTTACCTATCAGCAGGTATTAGCAGTTTTTACAATACTGCTGCTTACTTACATTAACACTCGGGGACTTAAGTACGCAAAGTATATTCAAAATGTATTTGGTAGCACTAAAATTATTGCGTTGATAGTTTTGATAATAGCAGGTTTCTTTTTTGCTGATGTTCAAACTTTAAGAGTCAATTTTGAATCTGCTTGGGCGTTCAGTGCTTCGCCTGAAAGTCCTACTCTGGCTGTGGCTATGAGTTTAGGGTTAGTAGGGGCTTTGTTTTCTAGCGATGCATGGAATAATATTTCTTTTGCAGGCGATGAAGTGGTTCAACCTCAAAGAACAATACGTTTGAGCTTGTTAATAGGCGTGCTGTTGGTAGTAGTTTTGTACGTTTTGGTTAATGTAGTGTATTTAAGCATATTACCTGTTTCGGTTATACAGAAAGCTCCCGAAGATAGAGTAGCGATTGCTGCGGCTGCTCACACTGGTGGAAGTTGGTTAGTTTATTTACTCACTATTTTAATCATGATTTCTACGTTTAGCTGTTTGAATGGCTGTATTTTAGCTGGGGCAAGAGTGTATTATCAAATGGCAAAAGATAATTTATTTTTTTCGCAAGCAGGTCATCTCAATAGTAAGGGCGTTCCTGCAATCTCTTTGTGGTATCAAGCGGTGTGGGCAAGTATATTGTGCTTTTCAGGAACATATAACGATCTGCTCAATTATGTAATGTTTGCTGTAATTGCATTTTATATTTTGACTATTGCAGGTTTGTTTATTTTGCGAGTCAAACAACCTGATGCAGAGCGGCCTTACAAAGTGCCTTTGTATCCAATTTTGCCTGCTTTATATCTGTTGAGTACTTTTACTTTTATTGTTCTGCTTTTGATGAGCTATTCAAAGTATGCATTGGGTAGTTTGGTTATTCTTTGTTTGGGGATACCTGTTTTTTTCTTGTTTCAAAAGAGAATGAAAAGTCAGAAATGAGCAAATTTATTTTAGGTCTAAAAGATGATTTGATTTTTTTGGGCGTGCCCCTTGCTGACGCAAGGGTCGGGGCATTCCGCACTACGCTTCGCTTCGGTGCTTCGCTAACGCTACGCACTGCCTATCGGCATGCTCCATGCCCCTCACGCAATCTAAAAACCTAACCCTCTCAACTTGACCTTATTTACCTCATCCAAACCCTTCTTGTAATGCACATTATACCTCTTACTCATCCCATCTATTAAGATAGGATCTGTCCAAGCTCCGCTTTTATACCTATGAACTTTCCCTCAACACCTCTTTTATTTCCTTTTTCTGCTCTTTGCTTAAACGCCTCGCTTTGCCTTTACGCTTCTTGTCCTTCTGCAAAACGCTTTACCCATAACATAATAGACTTCAAACTTACCCCATAAAAGTTTGATAAGTAACGACTGCTATATCTTCCTGTGCTACCGCTTGTAATTTTATCCCAATACGCTTCTTATTCTCTTTGTTAATCAGAAACTTATTTCCTCAAGTTCGTAATTCCCTATTTTAATACTTTTCTACCCATAATTACTTCCGCTATATTAACAAATATTACCGCAAATAAAAAATAGGCTTAATATAAGAGTACCATCTTGTAAATTTGTCTCAAATATGATTAGTCAAGTTAACGTAGATCCATCTTGGAGTTTTAGTCAATGTTCTGCCAAAGATACTTCCTACGTTACTCATGCATACTACACTTATCCTGCTAGATTCATTCCGCAGTTAGTTCGCCGCCTTATCTATGAACATGGCACAGAAGCACAAGTCTTAGCTGATCCGTTTATGGGAAGTGGAACTACAATTGTAGAAGGGCTAGTTAGCCAAAAAATAAGCATAGGGGTAGATATCAACGAAATCGCTTTTTTAGTAGCACAGGTTAAAACCACGCCTTTGCCCTCTTTGAAGTTAGTTGAAGTTTTTACTGATCTTGAAAAAGACCTCAAAAAACGCCTATACACTGAAAGAGCATATTTTTTACAAAAGTCCCTCGAATCACTCAAACTTCACGAAAAAATTGACTATTGGTTTAGACCTGCTCAAAAAGAAAGCTTGGCTATTGTATTACAAAGAATTTTAGAAATTTCTGATGAACCTATACGAAAATTTTTTTAGTTGCTTTTGCCCAGATTCTTAAAACTTGCTCAATTTGGCTACAAAAAAGTGTAAAACCCACTCGGGACTTGAACAAAAAAATTATGACGTTTTACAAACTTTTTTACAGCATACAAGAAAAATGATTGAGAAAAATAATCAGTTCTGTAAGCTACTACCGCAGTCATTTCTTGAAAATATAGAAAATTATCGGATACTTGCTTGTACAGATGCCCGAAAAATGCCTTGCCCAACTGAAAGTGTAGATTTAATTGTCACCAGTCCGCCTTATGTAACTAGCTATGAATACGCTGACTTACATCAACTGCCCTTGTATTGGTTGGGCTATTTGCAAGACTTATCTCAATTTCGGCAAAAATTCATCGGTTCAATGTACAGAAAACGAGAAAATGGAAACATACATAGCAATTTGGCAGAGAAAATCATAAAAGATTTAGGTAACAATAAAAAAGGTCTTGAAGTGAAATATTACTTTGCAGATATGTATGAAGTTTTTGGAGAGATGTATCGCATTCTCAAACCAC
>JANWVW010000173.1 GCA_025056095.1 Bacteroidia bacterium | reverse complement strand
TTGGCTACATTTTCTTAATTTTGTATCGGCGTTTACAGCAGACCACAGCTGTAAGCGCTGATTTTCAATAAGATAAAGGTCAAAAATAGCCATAAAAAAATCCAAAAAACCAATATTCAAAATTGCAAGTTGTAAAAATAAAATTGAATTTTTTCAATCCGAACGAAATGCGTACCTTTCAAAAATATAAGTGTTATTGCTCAAAATAGATTGTGATTAAAGAGTACTTTTGATTTTTCGTTTCCTTACTTTATGCAAAGTTTTAGCTTGTAAGGGATTGTATTTCAGGCTTAAACAAGGTAAAGACATAATTGCTTAGGTCATCTGCGTGAGGGGCATGGAGCATGCCCGTCAGGGCAGTGCGCAGCGCAGCGAAGCACCGAAGCGAAGCGCAGTGCGGAATGCCCCGACCCTTGCGTCAGCAAGGGGCACGCCCAAAAAAATATTCAGCAAAAACAAAATGAATCAGAAAATGTATTTCAAAGTGATAATTCCGTTTCTGCCAATTTCATCACTAAAATATCTAAAACGATTGAGATAATCCCTGTATCTTTGGTTAAAGAAATTATCTATTTGCAGATGAATAAATAATCTGTCCTGAATTCGGGTTTCTACGGCGATATTTGCTAAAACATAAGCTCTAGGCGGAGGAACAATTTCTGTATTAGGCATGTAACGAATTTGCTTGGCTACGTACTCTGTACCTACCTTAAATGTAGTATGTTCAAACAACCATAACTTTTTGTAAATTTGATAACCGACATAGATACGTGTGTTATCAGGGGGCATAAGCGGAAGATGCGTTTGTAAAGTTGTATTCCAGCCTCTGACTACATTTTGCTGAAGGTTGACATACCAACATTTGGAAAACTGATGCTTTACTTCTATATCTGTTCCATACAGAACAGCATGATGCTGTTGATAAACAAAACTTGGAAACGCACCGCGAATGGTCAGAATAGGTTCTAACGTGGGCATAAGATAGATAAAATTGTAAATGTAATGATAATAAGCAGATAAATTCAAGCTTGTTTTTTCATGATTCTCATGGAGGAATGAAGTAATTACTTTTAGTCCTTGTTCAGTTTTTAGGTCAGGGTTTCCAATTTCGTAGCTAGCCGCACCATGATGCACACCATTGACAAAAAGTTCGTTCATTGCAGGCATGCGCCACGCTGTTCCTATGTTTAAGTTCCATTTCCAATGCGGATGAAATACATACGAAAAACCTACCATTCCCGATGGGGCATTAAAACTATACTCCCGTAACGAAGGTATGTTATTTTTCCATATCCAAGCAGAAACTAAACGGGTATCATACCGCAATCCGAGTTCTATTTCTATGTTTTTTTTCTGATAGTGTTCTATCCAAAAAATACCTACACTTTGGTTGTAATATTCAGGAATAAAATAACGGCTACCGCCAAAAAGATTGTATTGATACATACCCGTTACGCCTATATTGCCCTGTAAGCAATAGTTTAGCATAGGTTTGTGTTTCCATATTAGCTCTGCGATAGCGGTTTGTATAGTTAGGTCAAGCTCTGCTTTTGAGGTCTTGTTGCGATTGTGTAAATCAAACTCTTGTCTATGGTTATTTTGATAAGCTACTTGAAAAGTAAAGTCGCCTATGGGAGCAAAATAGCGAAATCTGTACTTTGTAAAGTGATGCTCTACCTTTTGAAAAGGTCTTTGGATAGCATAAGTAAAAGGTTCTATGACAAAAGGTTTATCTCTTTGAAAAGCGGCTTGTAAGTCTGTTAGGTTACCAATATGGGATGCTGAAAATATCCCTATTTTATTGTAAAAGTAGCTGTAAAATAGTTCTGCATCATAGTTTTTTTTGAGCAGCCCTAAGGCAACCGAACCATTGTAATTCCGAAAAGCTGTGTTGGCTAGATAATAATTTGGGGTTCGGGAACTGCCAGCAGTAATAGCCGTACTTTGTATCCGATACTTCAAAGATTGAGAAAGTTTATTTTCAACTATGCCACAAGCTGAATATTGTTTATTTTGAGTTTGGAATACTTGATAAAGTTGTATTTTTCGTTGCTTAACTTCAAGAATAGGAGAAGGTTCTGTAAGAATAACTCCACTCATAGCATCTGCGCCATAACGAACTGTGTTTGAACCTTTGACTACTTCCACTTCGGTAGCTAAAAAAGGGTCAATTTCAGGGGCATGCTCATTACCCCACTGCTGCCCTTCTAGGCGAATACCGTGCTGCAATATCAGCACTCGGTAACCGTACAAGCCGTGTAGAATAGGCTTACTTATTGTAGCCCCTGTTTTAAGCGTTCTTACACCAGGTAAAGTAGCTATCTGTTCAGAAATACTTTTGAAACGAAGCGCATCTAAATCCTGAATGGAAAGCTTACTTTTTGCATACGAGTTATAGTTTTCTTTTTTCTCTGCTATTACATGTACTTCATTTGTAGCTAGATGAGATAAAATGAAATCGCACTGTACCTTTAGCTTTACTTTAATTTGTTTAACATCAGTAGCATAACCTAAAAATGAACAAAGCACTTGACAAGTATCTTGACACAGATGTTTAAGCTCATATCTACCTAATGAATCACTTTCTGTGCATAAGTTTGTACCTTTAATGCAAACTATTGCCCCTTGAATAGGCTGCTTTTGTTCATTGAGTATCTTTCCGTATATAATTTTCTCTTGTTGAGCTTGCGAAAAAAAGCTTATACCTACACATAATATCACTATACCTAAGCATCGCATACAGCTGCAATAGTGTTGCAAAAATAACAAATTAAACAAATGCGAATGTGCTTAATGCTAAGCCAAATTTTTATCAGCAAATTGTGAAGAAAAACACTTGATATAAACTTTCGAAACAACTATTTTTGTTATGCTTTTGGTTAGTATTTGACTGTTGTGAACCTTGAAATCACAGAGTTGTGGATTGCCTTAGTGGTTATTGCTGTACTTACGTGGCTATCTATACGATTTTTGTTCAAAATTGAGCAAAAAAGAAAGGCCCATGATTACTTTGAACACACCCAATATCAAAAAACCCCATTTAGACCTCCTATTGATGAAAGTGTGCAGTTAGAGATTTTGCAAGATGCCCTCCGTGCAGAACCTCAAATTATTTACAGAGTTTTTATGCATCTTATTTTTTTGAAAAATGATGCTACGTATTACCAAAGAGTCAAGAAAATGTACGTTCAAGTTTTAGGCAGTCAATACGAAAGTGTTTTTGTACGAAACATATCTGCAACTCCTCCGCAACAATTCCATACTGTACAAGACTTGGCAGAAATGTGCTATCAGATGAATGAACGTTTTTACTATGAAGAGCTTTTGATACTACTAGCCTTTTGGTACAATTTAGTTTGCATGGAAGCAGTACTTTGCAAAGAACAACAGCATTTTATTTATGAAATGATAGAAATGTTACAAATCAATAAAGAAGATTGGGAAAGCTTGTTACGAGATTACCACCCTCATAGTTACAAAATATATCAAAATCAAGTAGAAAGACCTTATTTTCATGATGTAGAATATCGCACTGACCCTGATTTAGCAATTTTAGGTCTAACCCCCCCTGTGTCTTGGGAACAAATAAAAGAACGTTACCGAGAACTAGTCAAACAGCACCACCCTGACATGAATACGCATAAAAGCGTAAAAGAACGACAAGAAATAGAGCAAAGATTTAAGCAAATTACGGAAGCCTATCAAAAGTTATCTCAACGTTTCTCTTCTTTATCATAGCACATTTATCTAATTTATCAAATTTTGGTAGATGAGTCATAAATTCCAAACTCACTCAAATTTTTGTACTCAATTTTTGGATTTAAGGAATTTACTTATTAACTTTGAAAGTAATGAAAAACAGTCTAATTTATTTTGCTCTTGTTCTTTTTTTATCAAAAGTGCATAGCCAAACCGTAATTTTCAGCGAAAACTTCAACAGTCTAACTCCCCCTAATATTCCTACGGGCTGGACACAGCACAATGTAGATGGCTTAAATCCGCACCCTGCATTAAGTGGACTGATGGGTTCAAATGCGTGGGTTTCTACAAATAATCCTTTTCTCACTCCCAGTGCGGGTGATATAGTAATGATTAGTTGTTCTTATTACAGTCCAGCAGGAACAGCTAATGATTGGTTGGTTACTCCTTATATTACTATCCCCTCATCGGGAACAACTGTACTTACTTGGAAAGCTAGAGCGTACGATGATTTCATTGCTGACGGCTATTTAGTTAAAGTAATTACTAGTGGTACCGACCCAAGCAACTACGTAACTACTACTATTGCTACTATCAGCATGGAAAATGGTACATGGACAGAACGAGCAGCTAACCTAAGCGCATGGGCAGGACAAACTATCCGAATTGCTTTTCAAAATAATACCTACAACATGTACTTACTTGGCTTGAATGATATAGCAGTTATACAACCTCTTCAGTCAGATGCACAAGTGATGAATTTAGAGCTTCCTAAATATGCCTCAATGGGTTCTATAACTATTAAAGGTACTTTGAGAAATTTAGGTTCAAGTAATTTAACCTCTGCTACAATTTATTATAGTGCTAACGGAAGTTCACCTGCAAGCATGACCGTATCTAGCATCAATTTAGCTTATGGAGATACTTATGATTTTATACACACTGTACCTCTCAATATTACTACTCCTGGAACATGGACTATAAAAGCATGGGCGGGATTGTTGAATACAGGTCCAGATAATAATCCCTTAAACGATACAGCTACGGGACAAATAGCCGTAGTTAGCAGTGTTCCGATTAAAAGAGCAGTTTTGTTGGGAGGTACGGGTGCATGGTGCCAATTCTGTCCGGAAGGTACAGTAGCTATGAAGCAAGTGCTTGATACTTACCCCAATGCCATAGGGATATTAGCGCATAAAAGTGATGGAATGTCATTTCCTGATGGAGATAGTATTCTTGATAAATATGTAGGTGGCTACCCTACAGGTACAATTGACTACTATAAGTTTGATAGTTTTTGGGGAGCTGGGGCATTGAGTACAAGTTCTTGGTTACCTTTGATGGGTATTCGATTAGGTCATATTGTGCCTGCTGAAGTATCAGGTAGCCACATTTATGATCCTATTACACGTCAGCTAAACGTTAGCGTAACTGCAACTTTCCGTGTCGCAGTGAGCGGAGATTTTAGGTTAAATTGTTATTTAGTAGAAGATAGCGTCATTGGACCTAATAGCAGCCAATATAATCAACAGAACTATTACAACACTGTTGTAGGTCATCCATACTATGGATTAGGCAATCCGATAATAGGCTACCCTCATAGGTATGTATTACGTGCTTGTTTAGGAGGACCTTGGGGAACCCCAGGCAGCATACCGAGTACTACCACAGATGGAGGTGTTTATACCCAAAATTATACCTATACTATCCCTGTCAACTACGATGTAGTTGCAGCTAATCCGAATAGAATGTACTTGGTCTACCTCATTCAGGAATACCATCCTGATATAGATAAAAGACCTATTCACAATGCTATGAGGCAAAAGCTTACTACAAGTACAAATATTGAGTTCAATTTACCACACAATTCGCTGGTAGAAGTATTTCCTAATCCCTGCTATAGCCATTTAACGGTCAGACTTACGTTAGCAAAGACAGAAAAAGTGCAAATACGTATTTTTGATTTATCAGGAAAGGAAGTCCAAGCTTTTGACCAAGAACTGCTTAATCAAGGTGAGCATCTCTTTTCTGCTGATTTAACTTCTTTGCCTTCTGGAATGTATCTAATGCAGGTCAATATCGGAAACCAAACCATAGTTAAAAAGATAGAAAAACAATAAAGTAAAAATTAACTCTATTTTGTTTTAGATAAAGGTTAAGAAGTTTTAATTTTTTGGGCGTGCCCTTGCCCAATGCTCGCTGCGCTCGCTTGGGCAAGGTCGGCGTGGGGGGGGGGAAGCGGGGGCCGAGGGTGTTGGGGGGGCGCCCCCCAAGGGGAGAACCCACCCCAAACAA
>JANWVW010000172.1 GCA_025056095.1 Bacteroidia bacterium | reverse complement strand
GGCAGTGCGTTAGCACCGAAGCGAAGCGCAGTGCGGAATGCCCCGACCCTTGCGCAGCAAGGGGCACGCCCAAAAAATCAAGAATCAAACTATTTTTTAGACCAACACAATACTTTGCTCAAAAATGGGCAATGCCCCGGAAAGCGTTCTTAAATTTGAGGCTTGAATTCAACAAGCCGCTTGGGTTGCTAACATAAATAAGCTAAAACATATCTAAACTCGTCCGCTACGCTTAGTAAAAACGTAGAATGAATGAGAAAGCACACATTAGTAGCTATCAATTTGAGCATTAGAAATAGTAGTACCGCGTATCTTGAATTTCAAACTTTTTCTTTAAGGCTTCTAAAATCTGACCTGCATCCCCTTTGAAACGTAGCGCAGTTGAAAGAGAAAGTTGCCCGTTTTTAATTGCTGATTCAACAGGAGGTTCGCCGTTATTTACGCTTTCAATGGTAAATATGTACACAGCGTTGTTACCTTGTATAAGAGGAGAGAGTTTTTGAATTTGCCCTTTATTTGCCATTCCAAAAATAGCGCCCAGCATTTCAGGTTCTTGCCCCACATTGGGTACATAATTACTGATAAACGTAACATCATTAGCCGTGTTGACAATTACTCCATTTCCGTAGTTTTTAGCAATCTCCTCTAAGGTATTGCCTTTAATTTTTTGTTTGAAAATTTCAAACTTTTTCTTTTTTATTACCTCTGTTTTGATTTGGTCCTCTACCTCTTCAAAAGGTTTGACACCTTTCTCTAAAATTTTGGTTAGCTTAGCTACAATGAACCTATCCTCTAACGCAAAAGGTTCTAAGCGTACTTCGCCAAGTTTAGCGTTCAAGAAAGCCCAACGTACAATTTCTCTTGAGTTAGGAATAGCGCTAATACCTTTATCCATAACTTTGAATGGATTGGATTTGCGCTTAGCGTTGCCTTTTAATTCTTCGCAGGCTTTATCAAAATTTTTGCCCCTATTTTCAGCGGCTTTTTGGGCAAACGTGCTAGCCTCTTGAAATATCATGTTGTTTGTAGCATCAGAAACTTGAATGTTTTTCTCAATCACTCCTAACTTAATTTGCTTAGTGTTTCTACCTAATACTTCTATGATATGCCATCCGTAAGTAGTTTCTACTTTGTCTATAGTACCAATTGGTTTTTTGAGTGCAAAGTTTTCAAAAGGTTTTACCATTTGTCCTTTGGGAAAATCTTCGTACTTACCTCCTGTGTTTTTACTGCCAGGGTCATCACTATGTTTGAGCACTAGCTCTTCAAAAGTAGCTTTTTTGCTGCGTAGAACAGCTAATATACTGTCTGCTTTGGCGCGTGCCATGTTTTTAGCTTTTGTGCTATCAGCGCTAGTTTTGGGCATTACCTTTTTGTAGTAATTGTCAAAACCTACTAAAATGTGTCTAACTGTCATAGTTACTCCAGAAGTATCATCCTTAACTTCACAGACCTTATAAATTTTGAAAGTTCCGCCATATTGAAAAGGTCCGAATACTTCGCCTGCTTGGGCATTGAACAGTTTATCCCCTATATCAATCCCTTTCAAATCACTTTTTTTCTTATAGCCGTATTCAGGAGTGTTAGCATCTGTATTCATTTTAACAAATGCAGAATCAGCAGTAGTTTCCTTAAACTCTTTAGCTAACTTTTCTGCTTCTTTTTTGGCAGCTAACGTATCTTCACGTGAAGGTTTTTTCATGAACGCGACATACTCAATTTCACGCTCTTCTTCGTTTTGTAAAAAATTTTGTTTGTTTTCATTGTAATAAGCCAACATTTCTTTTCTAGTAGGTTTTACCAAAGAATCTGCGATAAAAACATACGGAAAGCTAATAAACTTGATATTAACTTTACGCGCACGGTTAAGAGCTTCGTACTTGGCAGCTTCGTATGAGGCATTTAGTCCTGCTTTGACTAAGCTAGATAGTCTATTTCTTAATTTGCTGCTCTCCAAATACTCTTCCATTTTTGCCCAAAAGTAGTCCGCTTCTCTGTTTTTACCTCGTTGCGCAAGGTAATCATTGAGCATTTTCTCATCAAAACTGTTGGTTTCTTGGTTAGTGAAGGTTTGTATTACAATCGGATCACGTTCGGGGCCTCTTACTGCTTCGGTCATTTCTTTTGAAGAAATCGCCAAGCCGATAGATTTATACTGCTGACCTAATAATCTTTCTTCTATTAAAGTGTTCCAAACATTATCACGGATATATTCTTGCGTTGAAGGGTCTACAGGCTTACCTGAACGTTGCTCCATATTTCTTATTTGCTCATTGACGCGCATCTCATACTCAGCATAGGGAATTTTTTTGCCTGCAATTTTACCTGCATATTGCCTACTGCCTATGCCGTAGTTTTGATTGTATACGTCCATTATCAGGAACGATATGATAGCTAATCCAATTGAAACCAAAATGAATGTGCTACCTCGTTCCCGTAAAGAATTCATTATTCCCATAGTTTATTTATCAAATAAGCTGCAAAAGTATGAAAAAATAGTCAAGAATAGCAAAATGAAATAATCTAATTGCCATTTTTGTTCGTATGTATGAGTATGAAACACTACGGAATGCTGCTATTTATTTTATTGTTTGTATCTTGCCAAGCTCAAAATAAGCATAAAACAAAATTTATGAATACCAATATTTCACCGAATGCCGAAACAGCTACGCTTGCAGGTGGCTGCTTCTGGTGCATTGAAGCAGTCTTTCTTGAAGTAGAAGGCGTAGAAAGTGTAGTATCAGGTTATACAGGTGGACACAAACCTAACCCTACCTACGAACAAGTCTGTACAGGTAGTACAGGACACGCCGAAGCTGTCCAAATTAAGTTTAACCCTGACAAAATTACTTACAAAGAAATTTTAGAAATATTTTTTGCAGTACACGACCCTACCACTCTCAACAGACAAGGGAATGATATCGGTACACAGTACCGTTCTGCTATATTTTACCATACACCTGAACAAAAAGCTATTGCCGAATCGGTAATTAAAGAAGTACAAAAACAATGGCAAAACCCTATTGTTACTGAACTTGTACCCGCGCAGACCTTTTACAAAGCTGAAGACTATCATCAAAACTATTACAATTTACATCCTAATCAAGGATATTGTGCAGTAGTTATTAGTCCAAAATTAGCTAAATTCAGAAAAATGTTCAAGGATAAGCTTAAAAAATCATGATTCATACATCAGAATTTTTGCTTTCTACATACGATCTTTGTATCGTACATGACAAAGCTTTTTTTATGGCTAAACATGCTATTATGGAAAAATGGGAACGCTTTCTATCCTATCATGCAGAAAAAATTAGTCAATGGCTTAGTAAACCTGCCTGCAAGCTACCCGATGAAGTAAAATCCTCAACACCTAAAATCTCTAAGGGAGAAAATTATCAAGGGCTGCCATATATGGTTTTAGACTATCCAAGACTTTTTACTAAACAAGATACATGCGCTTTTAGAAATATCTTACTTTGGAACAGAGGATTATACTCCACATGGTTTTTTGAGGGAAGGTATATCCCCATGGCGGTAAGTCTATTTTCTTTTCCCAGCAATTGTGAGCTATTCTTACATCAAAGTGTAGACAAATGGACTCATGAATTGTTATCAGAAGACATTCTTTTGCAGCAAACTACTGCCTTGGACAATATACAAAAAGCCGCAGCTAAGCTCAATTACTTGAAAATTAGCAGTTTCTTACCTTTTGAAAAATGGAATACAAAATTAGAAAATGAAAACTTTGCTCATTTAGAAACAGTTTGGAGAACTTTTAGTTCTTTTGGCGGGCAGGTAGATGATAAACTATACAATACTTGAACAAACAAAAATTTATCAAATGTTGAGATACTTAATAAACTGCTCATAATTTTCTTCTAAATCTTCCCATTCTGTTGCTTGATAATATGCATTAAGCACTTCATAGTTAAATCGTTCAAAAGTAGCAATAATATGGCTCAAATCCTCACGGTTTATACGTAAAGTAACCTCATAGTATCCGTCTTTGGGAGTACAGAACAAAGCCAATATTCGGGCATTGTTGCTTTCTACTATTCGGGCTATTTGTCCTAAGTCATATTGCGAAAATGGCACCTTTAGCATAACTATTCCCCCCATTTCGGATAAGGATAAGGCTCGATAAATATAGCTGATTACATCATCTCTTGTTACGCAGCCCAAATATCCACCTGTTTTAGACAAAACAGGCAAACAAGTAAGCTGATGTTGTTCTAATAAGCGTATAGCTTCTAAAACATGTTGGTCTTCATACACAAAAGCATTGTTAAGTTTTAGTGTATAGTCTGAAAGTTTTTTTTCAGTATCATTCTCTAACAAAAAATCTTCACTGATTGTACCAATCCATTTATCACCTTCCAAAACAGGCAAATGATTCACTCTAAACTCTTGCATCCATAGCAGAGCTTGGTTACCCGTATCGGACAAATACAAGCAAGGCAAGCGTTGTGTAGTTATGCTTAGCACGTTTTCCATATCTACTTATTATAACGTTATTCGTACTATTTTGTTTGAAAAACAGCAAAAACAGGTTAATTTACAATGCTTTGTAGATTAAAATTGCCCATCCTGTCAAAAAAAGTATTCCACCGATAGGAGTAATAGCACCCAGCGCTCGGATTCCCGTTGCGGATAGAACGTACAAAGAACCTGAAAAAATAACAGTACCTGCCAAAAAACAGATACCTACCCAATGGTAATTTTTATCAGGATATTCGTGTATAAGGTAAGCTATTAACAAAATAGCCAAAGTATGAAACATTTGATATTTTACTCCTGTTTCAAAAATGTCTATGTAGTGATTCTTATCTAATTGACCTTTTAGTGCGTTTTTAATCAAGGTATCTTTTAGCCCATGAGCGCCAAAGGCACCTATGGCTACAGATAAAAATCCCATTATTCCTCCAATTATCAACCAAATTTTATTCATGCCACAAAGTAAAGCAAATTATTAGAAAGCATAAACCACAAAGCATAGATTTTCCATCAAAAATAACTTTTAGATTAAATTTATTCACGTTCAACAAAAAATATTGCTTTTAAGTCTTGCTTTTTTTTAGAATTTAATCTATATTTGCAAAACTTTGCAAACTTTAACATAGAAATGTATGAAAACAGAAGCAAGAGACAAACCTTTTCATTACAACCTAAGGCAGCTTCGTAAAAGAGCAGGTTTAACGCAAGGTGCGTTAGCGGAAAAATTGAACTTAAAACGAGCAGTAATTGGGGCGTATGAAGAAGGGCGCGCCGAACCTAAAATTGAAAACTTAATCAAAATTGCCAGCTTTTTCAACAGAACAGTAGATGAATTAGTAGGCAGTATTATTGATTTAGATAATCCTACACCTAAAAAAGACCGACTTAGAATTTTAGCCATAACCGTTAATGAAAAAAACCGAGAAAACATTGAAATAGTAGGTGCAAAAGCTCAAGCAGGATACCTGGCAGGTTACAGCGACCCTGAATATATTACAAGCTTGCCCAAAATGAGTATTCCTTATCTCAAAGGAGGCACCTATAGAGCTTTTGAAGTAGAGGGCGATAGTATGCACCCTACCCTAGAACCTGGCGACATGGTTATTTGCAAATTCGTTGAAAATTACACTTGGATACAAGACCATGCTATTTATGTAGTAGTTTCCGATGAAGGTATTGTAGTCAAGCGCATCAAAATGCACAAACCTCAAAACTTGTTGGAGCTCATTTCTGACAACAAATACTATCCGCCCTACAAAGTACATTTAGATACTATCCGAGAAATATGGCAAGTACAAACTCGTATGACTTCGCACATTGGTTCGCCTGATGACCTGCATAAACGTTTAGACAAATTGGAAGAGTTAGTTTGGTCTTTGCAAGAAAAGCTTAAAAAGAAATAATTCCTTCAAAGTGGGTTTTTTAGCCCGCTTTTTTTACATTTACTTTATTTTTTTAACTAATAATTTTTTTGGGCGTGCCCTTGTGGGCATTTCGCTTGCGCTCATGCCCACAAGGTCGGCGTGCTACGGGCTACGCTATC
>JANWVW010000171.1 GCA_025056095.1 Bacteroidia bacterium | reverse complement strand
CCCTTCGCATGCCTCACGCAAGAGATCTCTGAAAAATTCATTTCTCTGTAAGTTATGTAAGGTTTTAGCTTGTAAGTACTTGTACTTCAAGCTCAAACAAGGTAAAGACATAATTGCTTAGGTTATCTGCGTGAGGGGCATGGAGCATGCCGTTAGGCAGTGCGAAGCACCGAAGCGAAGCGCAGTGCGGAATGCCCCGACCCTTGCGTCAGCAAGGGGCACGCCCAAAAAACAAAACTATTTTTCAAACTTAATAAAATTCTTTCAATTTCTATCCAAAAAAAACACTAATTTCAAGCAACTGAAACAAAAATAATACAGGTACATCCTTTACATAGGACTTCAATCAAGTGTAACACCAAATTGTGAGAGCTTTAAACAAAAGTCTCATACTTATTAACCTACAAGTTCTATTGAAGCAGGAAAACCATATCCAAACGAAAAGCATTTGAAGCAGCTCAGAAGGAGATTCGCAAGCAGTATAAAGAGCCTTACTGCTGGGGGGCTTTCATAATGATTGAATAAAAATAGTGGCAATAATCTACCTATGGACAAAATATCTATTTTTGCTACATGAAAAAAATAGTTGTAAGCGGCATTCGCCCTACAGGTCATTTACACTTGGGTAATTACTTTGGGGCAGTAAGAAACTTTTTGCGCATGCAACATCAACACGAATGCTTCTTTTTTGTAGCAGATTGGCACTCTCTGACTACTCACCCTACTCCTGAACATCTTTCTCAATCGGTAAAAAATGTTATAGTTGAGTACTTAGCCGCAGGCTTAGATCCCGATCTTTGTACCTTGTACGTTCAAAGTGATGTTAAAGAAATTGCAGAACTGTATCTACTTATGAACATGAACGCTTATTTAGGAGAGTTAGAGCGATGTACTTCGTTTAAAGATAAAGTAAGAGCAAATCCTAATAACGTGAATGCAGGTCTATTGACCTATCCCGTGTTAATGGCAGTAGATATTCTTATTCACCACGCGGACTACGTGCCTGTCGGCAAAGATCAAGAACAACATTTAGAAATGACACGTACTTTTGCTAATCGTTTCAATTACTTGTACAAAGTAAATTATTTCAAAGAACCTATCGCATATAACTTTGAGCAAGAATTGATAAAAGTTCCAGGTTTAGATGGTTCAGGTAAAATGGGCAAAAGCGAAGGCGAAGGAAATGCTATTTTTCTTAATGATAGCCCAGAAGTAATCCGAAAAAAAGTGATGAAAGCTGTTTCGGGTAATACTCCTACCCAGCCTAACGAACCTAAGCCTGAACCAGTGGAAAATCTTTTTACCTTGATGCGTTTAGTATCCACTCCTGATACTGTTGCTTATTTTGAAGAAACCTACAACAATATGACTATTCGTTACGCAGATATGAAAAAACAATTGGCAGAGGACATTATTAAGTTTATAGAACCGATCTATCTGCGCATTCAGGAGTACCAAAAGGATACAGATTTAATTAAGAAAGTCATTGCAAAAGGGCGTGAAAAGGCAAGAGCTAGCGCCCAAAAAACACTACAAGAAGTAAGGTCGATTATAGGTTTTGAAAATGTGTAACCATAAGCCCCTTAGTACAAATTTTATTTTTACCTTTGTGGTACTATGGTACAAAAAATAAGTGTTATCGGTGCAGGTACCATGGGGAATGGTATTGCACACGTTTTCGCCCAATATGGCTATACTGTTAGCTTAGTGGATATTAGCGATGCTGCTTTACAAAAGGGTTTGTCTACCATTGCAAAAAACTTAGACCGAATGGTAGCTAAACAAAAATTAACTGAAGAGCAAAAGCAACAAACATTAGAACGCATCACTACTACAACAGACTTGAAAACAGGTGTAGCCGACGCAGACTTAGTAGTTGAAGCAGTGTTAGAAAACTATGAACTAAAAGCAAATGTATTTAAGCAGCTAGATGAATATACAAAGCCAGAAACTATTTTAGCCAGCAATACTTCCTCTATCTCTATCACTAAAATAGCATCTAATACTCGAAGACCTGACAAGGTAATAGGGATGCACTTCATGAATCCAGTTCCTGTAATGAAGTTAGTAGAAGTTATTCGGGGCTATGCTACTTCCGATAGTACTACCCAAACTGTAATAGAAATATCCAAAAAAATGGAAAAAGTACCTGTAGAAGTGAAGGATTATCCTGGATTTGTAAGCAACCGCATACTCTTACCAATGATTAACGAAGCAATATACTGCGTATATGAAGGTATAGCTACACCTGAAGCCATAGATGAAGTAATGAAATTAGGCATGGGACATCCTATGGGTCCGTTGAGATTAGCAGACTTTATAGGTTTAGACGTATGTCTCAATATCATGGATGTGTTATATGAAGGATTTAGAGATTCTAAATATCGTGCTTGTCCACTGTTGAGAAACATGGTTGCCGCAGGACATTTGGGCGATAAAACAGGTAAAGGTTTTTACACTTATCAAAAGTAAAGAACCTCTTGATTTTACAACCAAAAATCCCCTGCATTAAAAACACAGGGGATTTTTTGTAGGGGAGGTTTATATTTAGCGAGGAGAATATCGCCCACTTCCGCTGCTGCTTCTATTGCCACTGTTTATTGAATTACTTGGCGTATAGCTTCTTGGAGTAAAGTTACTGCTATTGTTAAAGTTGCGAGGAGTAGCGTTATATTGGATGTTATTCTCATAATTGCGAGGAGTAGAATTACGAGGAGTAGGGTTGTTGTTTTCATAACTGCGAGGAGTAGTGTTATTGTTCAACTCACTGCCGCGTGGTTTGGATATGTTATTATTAGAGCTATTGTTGTAGTAATTTGGTCTAGGAGTGCTAGTATTGTTGTTGTAATAGTTAGGTCTGGGGTTGCTATTGTAGTCATTGTTACGAGGGCTGCTGATAATACTACTGCGCCCGGGGCTATTCCCACCACTTTGGTCCACTCTGCCAGGATTTAGGTTAGTAACGTTGCTGCTACCTCTACCGCTATTGTTTGTAACCATTCCACCTGAACTGTAACGAGGTGCATTTCGCCAGCCCCAAGGGTCATTCCATCCACCGTTCCATACGTATGGATTATAGTAGCCCCAACCCCACCAAGGATTACCCCAACCGTAATAAGGGTTACCCCACCATCCGTTGTAGAAGCCTGCATTGTATCCTGCGTAATATCCTGCCATGTATCCTGCCATGTAGGGGTTGTTCCATGGACTGAATGGATTGTAAAAGCCGTACCACCAAGGATTATAGTTCCATACACTTGTGTAGAGGAAAGGATTGTAGTAATAAGTAGACCAACCCCAGCCGTAGGACCATATTATTCTTGTACGCCAACCGCCCCATATTGTAGGAGTAGTAACTACGGCAAATGTAGGCATACCCCAACCCCAGTACCAAGAATTAGTGTAAAATGGGTCATAGTAGCTGCATCCACTCCACCAATCGCCATAAAAACGCCTCAATCGAGAAGTGTAATAGCCATCTTCTTCAATAAAAGCATCATATTCGTATGAGTCTTCATTGTATTCACTACGATTAGGCTCACTGCTATAACTATAGCTGTTGTTTGCAGAATTGCCCCTTGGCTTATTAGTATAGTAGTCGCCGTACATTTCATCGTATCCCTGGGCTATTGAAGTTATACTTGCAGACCAGAGAAGTAAGACCGATAACAATAATTTTGTACTTTTCATATTTCAACTCAATTATATTAAACGGTAGTTAAAAGTAGAATGTTTCACTTGTAAAAATACAAAGTTTATTCCAAATTTCCAAACCAATAAAAAACCGTTAAAAACATTTTTCTGAACAGCCGTTATTTTCTATGAAGTACTGCGTACAATGATGTACCCCAGGGAAAAGAAACGTAGCGCAGTAAAAAATTTTCTATGTATTGAATTTGGGTCAAAATGAAATTAAAAGGTTTTGGGGGAACACCTTGATCAGATTTAGGATTATTTTTACCCACAACTTTTTTAATCAGCTTTACACCTGCAATCAGCGGAAATAATAAGAACATTCGGTAGGTTATTCTTCTTATCTCAAAATTAGGATACTGTAAAAGCATTTTTTTGAGTGTTTTTTTAGTATATCTACGTTTTACGTTGCATACTATATCATGTTGAGAAAATAACCAAGGTAAAGCCGCTACATGGATAAGCAATTTTCCACCGGGTTTTAATATGCGTGCGGCGTTTTTCATAAAAATATCAATCTCTTCTTCATGAAGCAATACCAAAACATCCATACTTAGTAAAACGTCGGCAAAGTTATCAGGATAACTCACAGTAGTAATATCACCTAATTCGGCGGTATCCAACCCTCGGGATTGACAAAAGTGTATAGCTTCTTGGGAAATATCAAAACCATACACCTGGTGTCCTAATTCTTTTAGAAATTCCATATTTTTACCTGTACCGCAGCCTGCGTCTACAATCACAGCGTTGTGGAGATCTTTTAGAGTGTGTTGTAATACATTTCTCAAACCTTTGTACCACCACATATCATTTTCGCAGTGGTACATAGCTGCGTATTCACTGGACTGCATCAAACTTTGCGCCCACTTCTTTTGTACGTTCGAGTTCATAGTTCTTTTTTTTAACCTTTTTGAGGGCTTTTATGAGTTTGATTTCATCTTTCAATGTTTCGGTAATTTTATCAAAATTGAAAAAACTAGATTTGCCGTATATTCGGTCGTAATGATGTACAGGAACTTCTTTTATTTTATTAGTCAGAAAGCTCATTTTTTTGACTAATTCTACCGTAATGGCGCCGCTGGTAAATTCAAAATTTATGCTGCGTAATAAATCGCCGCGCATCAGTCTAAAATCGCAATCTACATCTTTGATAGGTATTTTGAATACCATTTTTGTCAATTTACGATATGCCAAGCCTATATATGTACGAACAAAACCATCAGAGCGGCGTATTTTATAGCCATTGACAAAATCGTATTGAGGAATATGCTTCCAAAGCAGATATAGTTCATCAAGGTGATATTGTGCATCGCCATCGGTATAAAAGATCCATTCTTTTGTAGTCGCTTTAATACCTGATTGTAGCGCCCCGCCGTATCCTTTGTTTTGTTCATGGTTGATTACAATCAACTCGGGAAATTTTTTCTGCATTCGTTGAAGTTCTAACAAAGTGTGGTCTTTGCTTCCATCATTGACGGCAATGACTTCAAGGTCGTTGGTAAGCTGGCTGCCGTATCGGTACGCATCGGTTATCATCATTTCTACCGTGCCTGCGTCATTATAGAAAGGAAAAAATATGCTTAAAGATGGCATAAAACTTTTGCCTATAGTAAGATTTTTTCTATACTCTGAAAATTAAGACCATTTTTTCATTTACAAAGATAAAAAATTTGATTGTAAAAAACCGCACGCAAGTCAAAATTTTATTGAGTGTACCATAGCAGCCTACGATGTAAAAAACCTGATGAATCAAGCAAAGCCACCAAAACGAAGAGAGTAGACACGATAATCCAAAGCCATTTAATAGGATAAGGTAAAATACACCACATGTTCATAATTCGTTGCAATAAGTTAGGAAAGTTTTTTTGCTTCTGTACGGTAGTTTTGCCGAAACTAAGTATTCTGTGATAAACCCACTGGTGAGCAAATGTACTCAATACTACTACATCTCTCTTGTATCTCTCTTTTCCCAATCTTTTGTAAGCTTTTTTGTGCAAGTGGTGAATTTCATACCCTTTATATTTACCATTTACGGTTTTACCTATTTTTTTCCATGGGAACATTTGACATCTGTACCCTGCTCGGGCTAACCATATTTTTTGCATCAATCGCCACTCAGGGGAATTCATGTAAGCATCTTTTTCTGCACGGCTGAGTGGCTTTTTACGAAGTTTTCTCTGCTCCAAGAGTTTTATTTCTTCTTTGGTCAAACGTACGCTTCTGGGAACTAAAACTCCGTGGATTATTCTCATTAAAGGCAAAAAAAATATATTTTTACTAATTTTGCAAGCATTTTTTTGGGCGTGCCCTTGCCCACACTTCGCTTGCGCTTGTGTGGGCAAGGTCGGCGTGCTACGGGCTACGCTTT
>JANWVW010000170.1 GCA_025056095.1 Bacteroidia bacterium | reverse complement strand
AGCGTAGCCCGAAGCACGCCGACCTTGCCCACACAAGCGCAAGCGAAGTGTGGGCAAGGGCACGCCCAAAAAATAAACTAAAATTTAGATCATTACCAAGCTAACAAACTCAAAAACCTCTTACAGGTTCCTTTTGACGGTTACCGTATTCGCCTGTGCCGCAGGTAATAAAAGTATTTGAGCTACATTGACATGCTTGGGCGCATTAGCCATAAACAAAATACATTGCGCAATGTCCTCAGGGCGAAGCGGTTCAAATCCTTCATAAACCTTCTTTGCACGTTCCACATCACCATGAAAACGAACGATACTAAATTCAGTTTCTGACATGCCTGGGTCAATTGTGCTTACTTTTATGTTGTGCGCCAAAAGATCTAAACGCATGCCCTTAGTAATGGCATCTACGGCATGCTTGGTAGCACAATATACGTTACCTTTCGGATATACTTCATGCCCTGCGGTAGAACCTACATTGATAATATGCCCCTCAATGCCACGCTCAATCATAAAATTGATAACTACTTTACTTACATACAAAAGTCCCTTAATGTTTGTATCTATCATTTCTTCCCAATCTGCATATTCGCCGTTCTGTATTTCTGTCAAGCCCCGACTTAACCCTGCATTATTAACAAGAATATGTATATTTTTCCACTCATCTGGCATGGAATGTAAGGTTTTTTCTACTTCTTCTCTGTTTCTTACATCGAAACAAAGGGGAAGAATATTAGCAGCTTGTTCTTTGTGTTGGTCTATAAAGGCTTGTAATCGGTGCTGCCTTCTACCTGTAATAATAACTCTGTGATTTTGTCTTAAAAATGCAGCAGCAGTTGCCCAACCAAAACCTGAAGTTGCCCCTGTAATCAGTACTGTTTTCATGTTGCAAGTATAGTCAAAAGTATAATGGATTTGAAACGGGATGCTCTATAACCATTTTTTTCGTTTGAATATAAACAGCGTTAGAGCTGAAGAGAGTACCATCAAAAGTAAAGCGAACGGATAACCTAACAGCCATTTCAGTTCAGGCATAAACTCAAAGTTCATTCCGTATATGCTTGCAATGAGTGTGGGCGGCATGAAGATAACAGAAACGACAGTGAATATTTTTATGACCTTGTTTTGTTCAAGGTTAATCAAACCTAGTACTGTATTTTGCAAGTATTCTAAACGTTCAAAATTAAAACGTGCATGGTCTAGTAGAGAACCAATGTCTTTTATCATTACTCGGAGTTTAGGATAAACCTCTTCGGGAAAATAATCACTTTTCAAAATAGCCGAAATTACTCGCTGCTTGTCAATAATATTTTCACGCATAACCATCGTGTTTTCTTGAAATCGGGCTATTTGAAATAAACTATCCTCCGCAGGAACTTGCTGCATGTTGATGTTTTTAGTCAGATTGGCGACTTCTTTTGCTAAAAGTTCGGTTAAATCTGCGTCCAAGTCTATGCGAAGTTCAAAAATACTAACTAATACGTGATAGCCTGTAGAATACCATCGGGCAGCACCTTGCATGCGTTTGTATAATTCTGCAAATGTCCGTAACTCACTGCTACGATACGATATTAAAACTTGGTGTTTGAGAATAAAAGCTACGGTTTCACTGGTGTATGTCCCATTTGCATTGAGTGTCAAAAAGTTACTGATACAAGTAATTTCTGAATCTGTTTCTTCGTATCTTGCACTGCTTTGAATTTCTTCTGTTTCTTGCCTAGAATGGAGCTTAGTCTCAAACTTTTGCTCTACTATCATTTGCTCTTCTGGCGTAGGGCGGTATAAATCTACCCAAATCATGTCCGAAATAGGCGTACTTTGCAAAGCAGCAATAGAAGTGCTTTGCATAATTTTATCTCCATTCTTGTAAGATAAGATAACCACAAGTAACTCAAATTACAGCCGTGTGCAAACTTAATATTTTTGAGTAAAAATGGCATTAAATATATTGCTGCGAATAAAATTACATCAGTAGAAAGCTATGGGTCTAAACAATAAAAAATTGAAAGTCAAATACTTGATTTTCATTTTGCGATTATTCAAACCTAAACTAAAAAGCTAAAACTCTTTGGATAAACCCTCTGCATATTTACTAAATTTATTGCATATTTGTATATTCGTGTGGCAAAAAATAACACTTATTTTATGGACTAAACTTCTATTTGCTTGTATTTGCGTACAAGCTCAATACTCTAATCTACAAAAACATACATTCAGCCGTATTCAACCGCAAGATACTGTATATTTTCCTGTTTCTAATGTTAATCCTAACACTATTCAATTACCTGATACACTCAAAGCAGATTTTGAAATTCTACCTTTCAAAAATGTAATGGTCTATCACGGCAAAAAGGTATTGACAAATGTTACGATTAGCTATCGTACTTTGCCTACACCTGTTCCCGTTGTATATTACAAGCGTAAAAGAGTGTTCAGCGCCAAAAACGATACTACTAAAACCGCTAACTCATCTTTTTCAGTTATTGAAATTCCTTATGAGTACGAAGATAAAGGATTAGGTTTTGAATTTTCTAAGCTTAACAAGCAAGGTAGTCTTACGCGAGGTATTACCTTCGGTAATAACCAAGATTTAGTAGTCAATTCAGGATTTAGGCTGCAGTTTAATGGCAATTTGAACAAAGATATTTCAATTGTAGCGGCTATTACCGATGAAAATATTCCCATTCAGCCCGATGGTAACACAGCTCAAATTACAGATTTTAACCGCATTTTTATCCAAGTAAAAGGTAAAAAAACTACGCTTACGCTTGGCGATTATGAACTTCGTAAATCTGATGGAGAATTTTTACGCTACTATAAGAACGTACAAGGTGCAAGAGTAGTTATTGAAGATAAACACGTATTCAAAACTTGGAAAAGTAAAGAATTATACGGAGCAGTATCTATTGCCAAAGGTAAATTCAAAAATGATACTTTTTCAGGTAAAGAAGGCGTACAAGGACCTTACCGTTTGACAGGGCGAAATAACGAACCTTTTATCATCATTTTAGCAGGTTCGGAAAAAGTGTACGTCAATGGCGAACTTAAACAACGGGGCGAACAAGCAGACTACGTTATAGACTACAATGCCGCTCAAATCACTTTTACCAACAATTGCATCATTAACGCTTATTCTCGGATTGTGGTTGATTTTGAATACGCCGACAGAAATTATGTTCGTACTAATTACGCGTTTGGCTTTCGTGAGCAGGTAGGTAAAAAATTTAATTTTGAGCTACATCATTACACTGAACGGGATAATCCTAACGCTCGTTTAGAAGGTAATCTCAACGATACTGAAAAGTCCATTTTACAAAAGATAGGGGATACACTTCAAAAAGCTTTTATTCCTGCTATACGTATAGATACAAGTAATAAACAGATTCGGTACGCTAAAAGAGACACAACTATCGGCACAAACACATACACTTATTACTATTTTTCTACCAATAAAGACTCTGCCATTTATGCTATTACTTTTGCACCTACTCGTGGCGATTATCGCAAAAAGCAAAGTTTAGTCAATGGAACTGTGTTTGAATGGGTGGCGCCTATTAACGGCGTTCCACAAGGTGAATATGCCCCTGTACAATTTATTGTTGTTCCGAATAGCTATTCCATGACCACAGCCGTAGCTAAATATGATATCCACAAAAATTGGCAAATTCATAGTGAAACGGCTATCAGCAACGTAGATAAAAATCTTTACTCTTCGCTCAATGACGAAGATAACATCGGAATAGCACAGCATATTAGTTTGATAGGTAAAACTCCATTCAAAGACACTACTAAAAAATTTTTATACGAACTGGCTTTCAAAGAAATAAACTTTCATTTTAACGCAATTGACCGTTTTGAAATAGCTGAATTTGCTCGTGAATGGAACATTCCTACGGAACTGCTTACTATCCAACAATCACGCAGGTATATTGCTAATGTACAGTATGTATCCAAAACACAGCAACATAAGCTCATTCTCGGACGATTTTCACGCACGGACAGCTTTACTGCAAACAAAATCCGAATAGAAAACCAATGGAACGCAAAACATCTCATCGGAAACGCATTCAGCGAATACTTTAACGATACCTACAAAAATACTTTTACCACTTGGTACAGAAGTATTGGCAACCTGACCAAACCTTTCAAGTATTTTCATTTCGGAGCGAATTACATCTATGAAAACAAAGTCAACCAAAACATAAAAGCCGATACACTTTTGCCAGGGGGCTACATTTTCAAAGAAATTGAACCTTTTTTCAAGAACACACCTAAACAAAAATTTGAATACGCACTCAAATATAACTACCGAGAGGACTTTGCTACGCCCTTCAATAAAAGTCTATTCAAAAACGTAGCAAATACGTACAGTGCAAAATTTGCTTATCAAGAGTGGGATAAAGTTAAATTCAGGTGGAACAATACTTATCGCGAATTCAAAGTAATGGATAGTGTTTTTATTCGGCAGGGCTTAAAAAATCAGCAAACTGTGGTAAGCAATTTACAGATTGACCAAGAATGGTTCAACAGGGCTTTTTTAAGTGCCACTTTTATAGAATACATGTCCGAGCGAGAACAGAAACGCCAAGTAGCTTTTGTAGAAGTCCAACCTGGCATGGGGACGCATCTATGGAATGATTACAATCAAAACGGTATTCAAGAAATTAACGAATTTGAGCCTTCCCCTTTCATAGACCGGGCAAGGTACGTGCGTATTTTTCTATTGACAAATGAGTTTGTTCCTGCATTAAGTCAAAAGTTTGGGCAGAATTTTAACATCAATTTAGCCAAAGTAGTCAAAGGTAATAAGTGGTATCATACCGTAGTTAAGCGCTTGTCATTTCAAAGTAACATGCGTATTGAACAAAAATACCTTTCGGACGGCAAAATAAATTTTTCTTTACCTTGGCAAGTGGATTTAGACAACATAAATTTGCTTTCTGCTACGCAATTGTTCAAAAATATTTTTTACTATAACCGTAGTGGATTAGGCAAAGGGGGCTTCGGCTTTGATATAGAACATACGCATAATAAAACTAAACTTTTTCTTTCCAATGGATTTGAAACTCGCACTAATCCTTATTGGCAATACACTTTGCGGACGGTTATCAAGCAGAAGTATGGTTTTTATTTCATTTACAAAACAGGACAAAAGCAGGTATTTACAGATTTTGCGATTAATCGCAATTTTGATATTATTCAAAACTTGTATGAAGTTCGTTGTAATGTACAATGGAACAGGAATTTACGTATTTCTTTGAAACAGTCTGTTGATCAAAAAAACAACCGTTGGAATGCGGATTCTACCTATGCGCGGGTGCTTAAAACGGGATTAGATGTCAAGTATTTAGTAGGTACAAAGACAAATTTATCGTTTTTAGTAGATTATGCCCAAATTAAGTACAATGGTAGTACAAATACACCTATTGAGTTTGAGTTGTTAGAAGGTTTGCGAGCAGGTCGGAATGTACTTTGGAATGTGCAGCTCAATCAAAGTCTTACGCAGAGTTTGCAATTAACCTTAATGTATGATGGCAGGGCGAGTGAAGGTACAAAAACAGTGCACACAGGTCGTATGCAATTACGATTGATGTTTTAATTTTTTGGGCGTGCCCTTGTGGGCGTTTCGCTGCGCTCACGCCCACAAGGTCGGCGTGCTACGGGCTACGCTATCGCTTCGGTGCTTCGCTGCGCTTCGCACCGTGCTGACGCACGCCCTTCGCATGCCTCACGCATTATACTACCTGATTCACTCCGTTGACTACCCGTAACAGCATCTCCTCTAATTGCCTTTCAATATCCTGAACACCCTGCTGTAAGTTGTTAGTTGTTATTTGAATATAATCCTGGAACTTGGCTATGTTAATCGTGATGTGGGTAGGTTTACTTCCTCCACTGATAATTTCCTGTGTATTTTTTTGAATTTGTACATCGGCTTGGTTGGCAGATTTTTCAAACTCTTTTTCTGCCCCAAAGATATTTTCTGCGGTTTTGGTTGCAGGCTTTTCGGGTTCGGCAAGCATAACTTCCGCAGGTGTGCCTGCTTCTGTTTTTTCTTTGGCTTCATTTTTACCCAATCCTAATTTTTTCTTTACCCAGTTCG
>JANWVW010000169.1 GCA_025056095.1 Bacteroidia bacterium | reverse complement strand
CTAACGGCATGCTCCATGCCCCTCACGCAGATGACCTGTGCAGTTATGTCTTTACCTTGTTTGAGCTTGAAGCACAATTACTTACAAGCTAAAACCTTGCATAAGAAATAAAGAAACGATGGGTTCAGAGATTCTTTGCGTGAGGCATGCGAAGGGCGTGCGTCAGCACGGTGCGGAGCGCAGCGTAGCACCGAAGCGTTAGCGTAGCCCGCAGCACGCCGACCTTGCCCACACCAGCGCAAGCGAAGTGTGGGCAAGGACACGCCCAAAAAAATAAAAATCATTCTTTTATCAGAACCTTATGATACACTAAATCCTTGACAATGCACTGCACAATGTAGGTTCCCGCAGGTAAAGAAATGTCTATTCTAACTTTTGGACTATCTGCATCAACCTTTTTTGAAAACACTTCCCTTCCTAACATATCTAAAATGCTTAATCTAGCCACAGAGTTATTTTGAGGCATCTCTACAAAGAAAGTTCCTTGTGTAGGATTAGGAAATACATTAAAATTCTGAAATGTAGAGGTCTGCCGAATATGAGTAATTTCATCAAAATTACAGGCGTTAAGAAAAACGACACTACATTCCGAAGGAGCAGCAGTAGTTTCAGGAATTAGTCCCCTATTAACTAAATGAGTCTTGATAGTGTTAAAATACGCTCCTCCGAACAAGCTGCAATCGGCTTGAATGAGCAACAAAGCTGCATCTTGCATGGACATATTCATAGCTAAGCCATATAACATTTGTAAAACTAACCTATCTGTTTTAGATGCGCCCAAGTCATTCCATATATCCATAAGCGCAGAGGAAAATATAGGCGCATCGGCATAAATGTTACCTGTAAGATTGGTCGGATATTTTTTAGTAGAGTTAGTTACTCGCCCTGCCCAAAATGTATTATGCCCATCCCAATTAAATACATTGTACCAAGCACTGTAAGGGTACATAGCTCTTGAAAGCGAAGAAGCAAAATAATCTCCAATAGCTTCATCTACCGCCATACGCTGCGAACCTGAATTAGAATTCGGACTAGCTTCATTACTCAAAGCATGACTATATTCGTGTATAATTACATCCATATCTTCGGCATCATCTACGCCCCCTATCCCAAAGTGGATATCGCCTGCCGTACCACTAACTATCGGCTGTAAGTAAAAACTATTATCCACAGTACCGTAATGAGCATCTACTCGTACAGGGCGATTGCCAATATTGTTAAAACCTAAACATTGCACATAACGCTGCATTCTGTCAATAAAATAATATGCGTTAGTTTGTTCAAAACCTTGTTGGTGGCGCTTGTAATCAAACTTACCTGTACTGCTTTGTGCCAAAGTATCGTCAGGCGTGCCTAAGTCCACTATCTCCACATAAGGACCTTTAAGCTCAAATTGGTTGGTAGTAGAATTATACGTAAGACCTTTGAGTGTTACCTCTTTACGTTGGGCTTCTAGTAAAGGATTGTTAGCATCATTATTGTCTATGCAAAAAGTGCCACAACTGCCATAAGTATTCCCTGAACTGGTCAAGGGATCAGGATAAAATACATAGCCCGTAGTGTCTGTATGCGATTTTTTTGTAAAAAATGTTCTGTTATCTTGGTAATAGAGTGTTTTCAGAGTGTGTGCATGCAAATAGTATGTTTGACCAATGCCAATATCACGCACATTTACTTTGAAAACAGGTACAATCACACTATCCGAGATAGGTAAAAAACCTTCTTCTACTTGATACATATACGAAATACGCAAGCGCTGGGCAGCTATGCTTTTTTGAGAAAAAGAGTAAATTACAGGCTGAACATAAATTAGTGCTGTGGAAAAAATACTAGTACATTCATTTTTAAGATTGTAATTTACTTTAATTGTAGCATAAAATATCGGATAGCCCTCATACAACTGCTGATACAATACATGTTTACCCGCAGGACTTTGCTTTTCATAAACTTGCTTAAAAGTGGTATTGACATAGTGTTGAAAGTATTTTTCTATTTGAAAAATTTGTGGATTTGTAAAGAATTGACTTTCACACTTTTTTTGTAAATGATAGTTCAGATTTTGAGCTATACTCAAAATTAGTCCAGAAAAAGCAATAGTAAAAATGCTTTTAAGCATACACAAAGATAAAAAATTTTTCAAACTTTGATTGAGAATTCAAAACAATCGTTAGTTTTGTAAAAAGTCCGCATGTTACACAAAAAACTGCTTGCTTGGATTTTATGCGTATTTAGTAGCAGTTTGTTAGCTCAAACGGACATGTCTTATTTAGAGTATTTGTACAACCAAAAAGAATATGCACTTTTACAATATGAAATTGAACAGATTTACAAGAATAAGACAGAATTAAGTACCAAAGAATGGCATAGAATAAGCTTTTGGCAGTATAGCATTGGAGATACTTCGGGGAACTATGCAATTCCATTTTTTGAGAAAGCATTACAAGTAAAAAAGCTGCATTCGTTTGGGGGAAGTCCAAGTTCGGAATATGAGCTACTTTTGCAGTATATCAGCCAAGCCTACTGTATACGCCGAAGAGAGACTCTTCGCCCTTCGCCGATTTACAAAGATACCGTACTGCAAAAGTATCACAGCCAATTACAGCAATTAGTTCAAAAATATGCGTTCAGCACTCATAAAAGTCCAATATTGGCAGGTTTTTTTTCCGCTGTTATTCCAGGATTGGGCAAAGTATATTCAGGTAGCCCTGTGCAGATGATTGTCCCTTTATTTAGTACGATTAGCTTTGCAGCCCAAGCAGTAGAAATTGCCCTTAAATCAGGATATAAAACTCCTATATTTTGGATACCTGTAAGCTTAGGGGCTATCTTTTACCTGTCTAACATCTACGGAAGTGCAGAAGCCGCTAAACAATACAATTCAAAACAAAAAAAGAATTATTATGCAGAACTGGATGCTTTGCTGGATAGTGTTGTGGCATACTACGCTTATCGCGAATAGTTTCTTTCAAGATACGGTTCAGGTTAGAAAGGCGTTTTTAGCAGCTATATCCAAAAAAGACACGTTTTTAGTACGAAATTTTGCAGAAAAGTATGCTTTCTACGGAGATAGCGTTCAAAGAGCTTGGGTTTATAGCCAATTAGCTTACTTTTATTTATCTCAAAGCCAACCGCAAAGTGCGCTGAAATATGCCCGAAAAGCACTTAAATACGAAAAAGACAGAAAAGCTGCGGCAAAGTTATTTTATGTATGTCAAAATAGCATGTTCCTGCAATCTTTGTACAACTATTCCGACTTGTACAAAGACTCGGTTTTTACTTACACTACAGACAGCATACTCAAAAGACAAAGTTTATTCACTTATTTACTTAGTCAAATTCATCAATATCAATGGAGAGCAGCGCAAGAGCTGACAAAAAAGTATTTTGGGGACAATTCTAGATATTGGGACAGTGTTTTTAGCTTTCATACTTCGCATGTTCGGCTTAAATCTGTTACAAAAGCGGTTATTTTATCTTATCTTTTTCCAGGGCTTGGGCAGTGGTATGCAGGCTTTTATGCACAAGGCGTTATTAGTTTTGTTTTTGTTTTTTTATCTATACTTGTACTTTATTTTATTGTTAAAAAACAGTGGTATTTAATTGCTTATTTTACTTTTTTAGGAGTGTTTTTTCGTTTTTATCTTGGCGGAGCAAAATTTGCTCAAAAGCAGATACATTTTTACAATTTAATGCAGCAAGAAAAGTGTGTCCAAAACCTTAAAATAGAGATACAGAAAAAAATGAAGTAGTTTTAATTATCAAGCGGTTTTTTTAAGTCTGAAATTTTATTTTTTGGGCGTGCCCTTGTGGGCAAAGCCCACAAGGTCGGCGTGCTGCGGGCTACGTGCGGAATGCCCCGACCCTTGCGCAGCAAGGGGCACGCCCAAAAATTAACCTTTAATAAAAAGACAAATGATGATATAAAAATGCTGAATATGCAAATTTCACCTCACAGCAATTGTGATTGGTCATGTATTTAGCTTTACTTGAACACCAGGTCTTATTTTTACGGCATGAAAGTGCTTATTTTACTTCTTATAGGCTTGTTAAGTGCCCTCTGCGGCGCAGCCCAAAAAATGTATTCATTAGAACAGTGTATTCAATATGCCACAGAAAATAATCTACAAGTTAAACAAAGTAAAAATGCGGAAAAACTGCAAGAAAACACTTTTTTTCAAAGTAAAGCCAATTTTGCCCCTAACCTCAATGCCAATAGCAGCGTAGCAAGAGCTTGGGGTAGAAACCAAGACCCTAGCACCTTTCAACTTATTGAAACTCAATCTGATTTTGTACAAAGCGGTTTAAGCAGTACAATTATTCTATTCAACGGCATGAACAACCATTATACCTTAGAGCGCAATAAACTCAACTTGATTGCTTCTCGCATTGCAACCGAAAAAATAAAAAATAACATTGCCCTGAATGTAGCCCTTTTATTCATTCAAATTATCTTGGATAAAGAACAAATAAAAGTAGCCGAGCAAAGTATTCAATTAGATGAAGTCCGAATAGCCCGAGCGCAAAAATTATACGAAAAAGGTGTAATTACAGAAGGGGAAATACTCAATTTGCAAGCTCAATTAGCTACAGATAAACTTAATCGGCAAACGTTAGAAAACCAACTTAAAAAGGACAAACTTTCTTTACTACAAGCTATGGAACTACCTGTTGAAGAGGATTTTGACATAGTAGTTCCTGAAATTTCTGATGTGAGCTTGATTTTGCCAGACCTTCAAACCATCTATAACTATGCTTTACAAAATATGCCCGAAGTTAAAGAGCAGCAAAACAGACTTAAAAGCAGTCAAATTGGTTTAAAAATAGCAAAAGCAAGCTACTATCCTATTTTGTCCCTTTCTGGAAATATCAATGCAAGGGCTACATTTTTCAAGCCTTATGAAGTAACTACATTTGATTTTAGTACTTATCAATTTGTAAATAAGCGCATAGCGCCTGATGACTTTTTTACACAATACAATCGGAATTTAGGTAAAACCTTAGGTATTACCTTGCAAGTGCCTATTTTCAATCGTTTTAATGTGCGGATGAACGTATCGAATGCCCGGTTAGAAGTTATCAATCAAGAAATACAGCTCAAAGCGGTGCAGAATCAGCTCATAAAAGATATTCAACAAGCATACATTGACGTTCAAAATGCACAGGAACGTTATCGTAGTCTTGAAGAGCAAGTAAAAGCATTAGAAAAAGCTTATCAATATGCGCAAAAACGTTTTGAAGCAGGTGCTATCAATAGTGTGGATTTACTTACTACTCAAAACAATTGGCAAAGAGCGCGGTCTGAGCTTTTACAAGCTAAGTACACACTTATTTTTAGGAGTAAAGTTTTAGACTTCTATCAAGGTAAGCCCATACGATTGTGATGTATTAGTACAGCTGCAACCTGTAAACGCTGATACAGCATTAAGAAAACATAGCCCATTTAGCTATTTTGCGTAGTACTTAACGCATTCCAATAGTGTGATATTATACAAGGACTTATTCATAAGTTCTTCTTCATCAGATGTCTTAAAGTATTCAAACAGTTGTTCAGGCTGTAAGCCAGTATAAGCACAAAGTTCCTTTATGTTATTCCATCTTTTTATTGCTCTGTTAGTAAAAATTTTGTAAAGAACGTAACAAGTTCTGTCGTATCTTTTGTGAAATGAGAAATTTTCCATAGTAACGATAGCATTTTGTAAAAAGGCTGATTCCAGTTCGGGATTTACTACCCCAATGATGTAAGTTTTTTGTCTATGCAAAAGCGCTATCTGAACATTTGTTTTAGTAAAAATAGGAATAAATTTTCCTTCCTCGCTTTTACCAGTTGTAAATACCTCTTCGGCGACGCGGCAATTTACGTCATAAACTTTTGTGTTTATTTTTTCCTGAAATTTCTTTATAGAAGCATCTGGTTCTAGCTTGAAAGGCTTAAGAATATCCATAATAAGAAATGATTAAGACTACAACTAAATTTTACTGGCTTTATAGGCTTGTTACAAAGTTAAACAAAATTCTTTGAATCTCTGACGTATAAAACTCTAATAATTTACTGAATTTTTTTTGGGCGTGCCCCTTGCTGACGCAAGGGTCGGGGCATTCCGCACTGCGCTTCGCTTCGGTACTTCGCTAA
>JANWVW010000168.1 GCA_025056095.1 Bacteroidia bacterium | reverse complement strand
CCGAAGCGATAGCGTAGCCCGTAGCACGCCGACCTTGTGGGCATGAGCGCAAGCGAAACGCCCACAAGGGCACGCCCCAAAAAAAATTACATTCGTTTTTTCAGCTCTTGAAGCAGTTTTACAATAGGACCCGTATTTTGCATGATATAATAGTGCAAACAAGGCACTCCAGCTTCCAACAACTCAATAGATTGTTTTAATGCCCACTGTATCCCTATTTCTGCTTGTTCATTTTCAGGTGCATTGAGCATCTGATCAACCAACTCATCTGGAATACTGACATGAAAAGCACGAGGAATACTACATAATTGCCCAGCATGGGTTAAAATTTTTAGCCCTGGAATGATAGGTACAGTAATACCTGCTTTTCTGCATTTATCTACATAGTCAAAGTAAAAACGATTGTCAAAAAACATTTGTGTTACAATGTAGTGCGCGCCTGCGTCTATTTTTTTCTTTGTGTTTTGAATATCAAAAGTAAGATTGGGCGCTTCAAAATGTTTTTCAGGATATCCACCTACGCCAATGCAAAAATCTAAAGGCGCAGCATCAATCAGCTCATCTTGATAAATCCCTTTGGTCAAGTTATGTACTTGTTGCACTAATTCTACGGCGTATTTATTAACTGTACGATTATCAGTAATTACCTTAGTGTAATTGAGGCTATCTCCTCGCACGCAAAGCACATTTTCTACACCTAAATAATTAAGCTCAATCAAAGCATCTTCGGTTTCCTCACGAGTAAAACCTTGACACAAAATATGCGGTACAGGGTCTATGTTAAACTTGTTCTTAATTGCTGCACATAAGCCAATTGTACCTGGTCGTTTTCGTTTTACTCTTCTGATAATTCTACCATCAGGCATTTCTTCGTATATAGCTTCGGCTGCATGAGAAGTTATATCAATAAAAGCAGGTTCAAAAGGCAAAATAGATTGCACAATGTCAAATATTTGCTGCACGTTTCCACCCCTTTTGGGAGGAATAATCTCTACACTAATTAAAGGATTCCTTGCACGCTCTAAATGCTCTATAACTTTCACATCACAAATATGCGTAAAGTGAGCATACTTTTGAGAACTTATTTTGTTTTTTTTATTTTAGGAACTATTTTTTGTAATTTTGTGGTTATATTCAACGTAATGTTTAACCATCTGCTTACGACAGATATACCGAATAACTATGAAGTTCCCTATTTATTTAGATAATAACGCTACTACACCTGTTGATCCTAGGGTGTTGGAAGCTATGTTGCCTTACTTTACAGAAAAGTTTGGCAACGCAGCGAGCAGAAACCATTCTTTTGGTTGGGAAGCTGAAGAAGCAGTTGATTATGCTAGAGAGCAAGTAGCTAAGCTCATCAATGCTAATGAAAAAGAAATCATATTTACTTCTGGTGCAACAGAGTCTATCAACCTTGCTATCAAAGGGGTAGCGGAAATGTATGAGAAAAAGGGTGATCATATTATCACAGTAGTAACTGAACACAAAGCAGTACTGGACTCTTGCAAGCACTTAGAAAGATTAGGAAAAAAAGTAACTTACTTACCTGTCAATAAAGAAGGTTTGATAGACCTTAATCAGTTAGAGAGCGCCATCACAGATAAAACGATACTAGTTTCTGTAATGTATGCCAATAATGAAATTGGCACGATACAAAACATTCGTGAAATTTCTAAAATAGTGCGCAGTAAAGGTGTTCTATTCATGACTGACGCTACTCAAGCAGTAGGTAAAATTCCTGTTGACGTAGAAGCCGATGGAATCGACTTGCTAGCCATGTCAGGACACAAAATTTATGGTCCTAAGGGCATAGGTGCACTGTATGTACGTAGAAAGAATCCAAGAGTAAAACTAACTGCTCAAATACACGGTGGTGGGCATGAGAGAGGTATGCGATCAGGTACGCTGAATGTGCCTGGTATTGTAGGATTAGGAAAAGCATGTGAGATAGCGCTACAAGAAATGCCCACAGAAAGCGTAAGGTTAGCAAGACTTCGCGATAAACTAGAAAATGCGATTATAACCACTATTGAAGAAACATATGTAAATGGTAGCAGAGAACACAGACTACCACATGTAACGAATATTTCTTTCAATTTTGTAGAAGGTGAAGGCTTGATGATGGGTATAAAGAACCTTGCAGTTTCATCAGGTTCAGCATGTACTTCTGCATCATTAGAACCTTCTCACGTACTCAAAGCATTAGGTGTAAATGATGAACTTGCTCACTCTTCTATTCGCTTTGGATTAGGTAGATTTACTACAGAAGAGGAAATAGACTACGCCATCCCTTACATACAGCAAGCTGTGGCTAGGCTAAGAGAACTAAGCCCCTTGTGGGAAATGTTCAAAGAGGGAGTGGACTTTTCTAAAGTAGAATGGAAAGCACATTAAAACTTTTTTTACTATTATCTCGTTATAATTTTGCGTAAAAATAAACTTAATAATTAAGATAGAGCTATGGCATATTCAGATAAAGTAATAGACCATTACAACAATCCACGTAACGTGGGTACATTAGACAAAAATAAAAAAGAAGTAGGAACAGGCTTGGTTGGTGCCCCTGAATGCGGAGATGTGATGCGCCTTCAAATTGAAGTAGATCCTGAAACTCAAACTATTATAGACGCTAAGTTCAAAACTTACGGTTGTGGGTCAGCTATTGCAAGCTCCTCATTGGCTACAGAGTGGTTAAAAGGCAAAACAATTGAGGAAGCACTCAAAATAAATAATATGGATATTGTGGAAGAACTTAGCTTACCCCCTGTAAAGATTCATTGCTCTGTACTAGCTGAGGATGCTATTAAAGCAGCTATCAATGACTGGCGCATCAAAAACGGGTTAGAACCCCTAAAATTGGATGAACGCTACTAAACGGAATTCGGTATGATTACTGTCAGCGAGAAAGCACTTCAAAAAATTTTATCGCTCAAAAAAGAAAATAACCTTGATGAATCTTATGGTCTGCGAGTATCCATTACAGGAGGTGGATGCTCCGGACTTTCTTACCATTTAGACTTTGATAATGAGCAAAAACCTGGTGATCATGTTTTTGAAGACAAAGGTCTAAAAATATTCGTGGACATGAAAAGCTTACTCTACCTAGTAGGGACAGAGCTTGATTTTTCAGATGGTCTAAATGGTAAGGGATTTCACTTCATTAACCCGAACGCCACTCGCACCTGCGGATGTGGCGAAAGCTTTGCAGTGTAGATAAACCTACTTACTTTCACTTATTGAAAAGAGCTCAGGGCAGCGGCTTCATACGTTGCCCTATTTTTTTGCTTAGGACTACAAATCAATCACTCGTTAGAATAAGAGCAAGCAGTTGTTGTAAAATTAAACACTACTCTTTAACTTTGTTTAACTGACTTTCTAGCATGAGAAATTTCATCCTTCTGGGGATTATACTGCCCTTTGTACTAAAAAGTCAATCTCTGTATTTTCCCCCTTTGACAGGAAGTACATGGGATACGATTTCTATAAGCAGTCTAGGCTGGTGCCAAGATAAAATGGATAGTTTAGTTGCTTTTTTGGGTAGAGAAAACACAAAAGCGTTTATTCTACTTAAAAATGGCAAAATTGTAGTAGAAAAATACTACGGTACATTTACCAAAGATAGCTTGTGGTATTGGGCTTCAGCAGGAAAAACTCTTACTGCTTTTGCAGTAGGTATCGCTCAACAAGAAGGATATCTGTCTATAAACGATTCTACCTCCAAATTTTTAGGCTTAGGCTGGACTTCATGCAGCCCTCCCAAAGAGGGACAGATTACCATAAAACACCAGCTAAGCATGAGCACAGGGTTAGATGATGGAGTTCCTAATCCTGATTGTACACTAAGTACTTGTTTGCAGTATCACAGTGATGCAGGTACACGTTGGGCTTATCACAATGCACCTTACACATTGCTTCACCAAGTAATACAAAGTGCAACAGGTACAAGCATGAACGCTTACATTAACACTCGGATTAAGAACAAAATAGGAATGGAAGGCTTTTTCTATCCTGTGGGCTATAACCAAGTTTATTTCAGTAAAGCTCGTAGTATGGCAAGATTCGGACTTTTACTGCTCAATAAAGGTTATTGGAACACTACTCCCGTTTTATCGGATACAAATTATTTTAATCAAATGACAAACACCTCTCAACCTCTCAATTTAGCTTATGGATATCTCACATGGCTCAATGGAAAGTCCAGTTTTATGGTACCGGGCTTACCTTTCGTTTTTCCAGGCAAATTGATGCCCAATGCACCGAATGACGCTTATTTTGCTTTGGGTAAAAATGGACAAATAATAAGTGTATATCCCTCACAAAAGGTAGTTTTTATTCGTATGGGAAATTCCCCGAGCAGCTCTGCCGTAGAGTTTGCCCTCACAGATAGCATTTGCAGGCGATTGAATGCAGTTATGTGCAGCACTACCTATCAAACCGAACTTTTTGATGAATCAGAAAACAAAATTCAAGTATATCCTAATCCTGTCTATTCACAGCATCAAAGTATTTTCATTTCTATTCCTAACAGTAAAAATATTCGCTCTGCTACTTGCACTATTATGGATTTAGAAGGCAAAATTTTGTGGCTACGCGAATGTACAAACACAGACCTGTCAAGGGGAATTATAGAATGTTCCGCATATTTATCATCAGGGGTATATTTTGTTAAGTTCAGTTGTGATAGCTTTGTACAGACAGTCAAACTAATGGTTTTTTGAAAAAGTAGCTTTTCTAAACTCAACTAACCTTAGTAGTTAATAGGCCCGCTTGTGTTATTATTGCAGTGTGAAAAAACTGTGGATTTGGATTACACTCAACTTTGTACTACATGTCTTTTTTATGAACAGACCACCAAACAGTTTACACACATGGCGGCAATGCAGTACATTAGCAGTAGCTCGTAATTTTTATGAAGAAAGCATGAACATATTCAAACCCCGCGTAGACAATCGAGGGCTCTCTGATGGAGTTACGGGCATGCAATTTCCTTCACTTGAATACTTGTTTGCGATAGTCTACCATATTACAGGTGAAAAATATTGGATAGCGCGATTTTTGACATGGTGCATTTTTGTAGCAGGAGTTATAGGTTTATACCTTTGGGTAAATGAGTGGCTGCAGAGTAAACCTATCGCTTATTACACGGCGGTTATTTTTCTATTTATTCCTGAACTTTTTTTTCATTGCATCAACCCTTTACCAGACATATTAGCTTTAAGTGCAAGTATATGGGCTTTGTATTTCTATCAAAGGTTTAATCAAAATAGAACTTGGAAAAACGTTCTCATTTGTACTTTCTTTGCTACTCTTGCAGGGCTTACCAAAATACAGTATTTAGCTATTGGCTTTTTTATGGTAACAATTTTTTTCATCTCTTGGCAAACATATACCTACAAAGATATTTTGAAATTGACCGTACTCGGAATTTGTAGTGTAGTTGTTCCTTTATCTTGGTACAGGCATGCAGTGTATCTTATTAGAACTTCGGGGCTGTATGATTTTGGAATAGAATTCCGCCCTGCCAAAGAAACCAAACTTATTGTTGAGATTTTAGAGAAAAACATTATCAGCGATTTACCTGAACTGCTTTTAGGTTTTAGTAGTTTTGTGCTTTTTGTGTATGGCTTAATCCGCATTAAAGAGGTAATAAAGCAAAGAAAATATTTTTTACCCATATTAGTTTGGAGTATTGCTCTGTTGATTTATCATTTCGTGGAGTTGACACAGATGAAGTACCATGAGTATTACATGCTACCTTATACGATAGTACTCTCTACCATTGCTGGTTGGGGCATGTATAAGCTTAGTCAACATACAGTAAAAGGATTGAGATATTTAGCATATCTATGTTTTTACTTAGTTCCTGTTGTGGCAATAATTAGGATTTATCCTGCAAGGTGGCTGACAGACAGCCATTTACTTCCTGACGAGTTATATTATGAGCAGAGTAGGCAAATACTTAGGCAAAGTGTACCTGACCAGTCGTTATGTATAGTAGGTCCAGATGCTTCGGGAGCGATTTTTTTCTATATGTTACACAAGAAGGGCTTTGCAATTTTGGACTGCCATCGTGCGGTTGAAGAATTTGAAAAGCATAAGTCCTATGCTCAATATTTGTATTGGTATGAAAAGGAGT
>JANWVW010000167.1 GCA_025056095.1 Bacteroidia bacterium | reverse complement strand
GCTAAGGGGGGGCTTTAGCCCTGTGCTTTGGTTAGCTAACCACCGAAGCTTTAGCTTAGCCCGTCGCACGCCGACCTTGTGGGAATGAGCGCAAGCGAAACGCCCACAAGGGCACGCCCAAAAAATGAAAATAAATTATAAATTCTCAAATCCGTCTTTGGCTGCTTTATGAAAAATGTACTGCTGTTTGTAACCTAATTGCGGCTTGCCTTCTTGTAAATTATTGTAAAAACGAGTAGTAGGATAAGCTAAACTAATATCAGGACATTGAGCAAAAGCTTTCAAAACTTCTTCCCACATAGTTTGTTCAGTAGATCGCCTTTTGCGAGGATTGCATAAATATCGCATCGTCAAACGAATTGCATATTCCTCTACACTTACATATACATTGGGATTTAAGGTCAGCGAAATAAGTAAATACTCTTTGCTGGATTCTGCGACTTGCTTTTCAGCTTCTTTGGTGTGGTGCGCAGTGTGCTTAATCACAATATTTTTGAGAATATCTCTTGCCTTTTCCCAATTGCTTTCATAGGTAATATGCACGGGTACTTCATGCCAAATGTATTGTATGCCTTGACTGTAATTTGCCAAAGGTTCGGTAAATATTTTGCCATTAGGAATGTGTATTACTCGCCCTGTATGCTGATCTGCGTCTACCCAGTTGCCAATTTCCATTATAGAAAACTGAAACATGCTAATATCTATCACATCACCTGCAAAACTGCCTATTTGTATCCGATGACCTAAGTCAAAAGGTTTGCGCCAAATAATGTATACCCATCCTGCTAAATTAGAAACAGGGTCTTTTAGCGCAATAGCCAAACCTGCGGACAAAAGTCCTAAAAAGGTTGCGATAGATTGAAAACCGTCAAACCATATCCTTGCTACTATCAAAACACCAAGAAAAGAAATGACATAGTTAATTGTTTTGCCAGTTTGATACTTAGTCTTTTTTTCTTTTATAGGAGAAACCACTAAACGATATAATACTCGCCGTAACAACCACAAAACAGCCGTTACTACAACCGTAGCAGCAATTTTGAACTGTTCACTCTTAGTCAAAAACTCATCAAAAGGGATTTTCAAATCTATTAGCATACCCCACCTTAACCTTATGCAAAATTACACTTTTTTTGTACAAATTGCGAGTGTAATTTTATAAGTTTTGGTTGTTCATTCAATAATTTTCATTTCGTTGAGTAGGTGGGTTGCTTGGGCGTATTTGTCTATAATAAAAAGCACGTAGCGAATATCTACCATAATGTTACGCGTTTTAGCTGGGTCGTACATGATATCGCTCATAGTACCTTCCCAGTTTCTATCAAAGTTAATTCCTACGATATGTCCATCTTTGTTTAAGGCAGGGCTACCTGAATTGCCCCCTGTGGTATGATTAGTACCGATAAAGCATACATGTAATACGCCATTTTTGGCATATCTTCCATAGTCTTTTTTAGCGTGTAGTTCTTTTAAACGTTCAGGTATTTGATAGTCGGGGTTAAGAGATTTGGATTTTTCAATTACGCCATCTAAGGTAGTAAACCATTCATAGCGCACTCCATCTCGGGGTTCGTAATCTGAAACAATACCGAAAGTAACTCTTAGAGTACCATTAGCATCGGGATAAAATTTTTTATCAGGAAGCATTTTGCGCAGTCCTTCAATGTAGATTTTATTTAGTTTACGGGCTTCTGCACTTTGCTTGTCATATTCAGGCTTAATTTCTTTGTAAAATTTATTCCACATAGATTTTGCTACTTGGTAAGCTGGGTCATCTAATAATTTTTGAATGTTTTTGCGGTTTGCTTTTTCTAAAAACTTGTGTACCTCTTGCTCACTAACCATAAAAGATTTGCTAAATACATGTTTAGAAAATTCAGCGAAATTATTTTTGTACTTTTTTTCTATTTCGGCGAAGATGCTGGGCTGTTCTGCGGGAGTAGTGTTCTCAAAATAAATTTTGAGTAAAGCTTCCATAACTTTTTTATCTACACGTGGTTCGTAATCTTTGAAATGTAAATGCACACCTGAAGCAACTCTTCGCTTAGCTTCTTCAAATTCTTGGTCTGTGGCATTTTCTTTTTTTGCAATTTCCTCCAGCTCTATGAAGTTGGTTGCGTAGTTGAGTATTTCTATACCAAAGAGAGCTTCGTTGATATAGGTAGAAGCTAAGCTTAATTTAGATAGAGTAGCGTATAGTTTTGCAAAGTTAGGTAATACACTTTTGTAGGGTTCACCTTGTTGATCTGCCCAAGCTTGGAACTGTGCTTCTAATTCTTGCTTACGTTTGACGGCTTCTAATCGGATAAGTCCATTGAGTTGCCCTGCAGTTTTTTTGTAGCCGTTACTGAGGTTAGCATATTTAGCAGCGTATTTTATGCGTACAGTATCGCTCAATCGCATAGCTAGATCGATGATTTTTAAGCGCTCTTGGCGTATGTTTATGATGGCAGGGTTCGTCATTTTAACATTCATTTCTACATCTTGAGAAGGAAGGTACTCGTAAGTTTTACCTGGAAAGCCTATTACCATACTAAAATCCCCTTTTTGAACACCTTGCAGGGAAATGGGAAATACGTATTTAGGCTTGTAGGGCACATTGGTTTGACTATAAGGCGCAGGTTTGTTTTCGGCATCAGCGTAAATTCGGAATAGTGCAAAGTCTCCACCATGGCGGGGCCATTCCCAGTTGTCAGTGTCTCCGCCGAATTGTCCTATACTTTCAGGGGGCGCCCCTACTAATCGTATATCAGTGAAAACCTCTGTGATGAACAAATAATACTCCGCCCCATAATAAAAAGGATATATTCTAGCTTTGTAGTGTGTACCTTTTACGGCTTCTTTTTCAATTTGAGCTATGTTTTGATTGATTTTTACCTGTTTTTGCAATTCGTCTTGAATGTTTTCAGTGTTCTCTAATACTTTTTGGGTAACATTTTCCATGCTTACGATAAATGTAACGGTAAGCCCAGGACAATGGAGCTCTTCACTCTTAGTTTTTGCCCAAAAGCCATTTTTTAGATAATCGTTCTGGATAGAACTCAAATATTGAATATAGCTGTATCCACAATGGTGGTTAGTAAGCAAAAGCCCTTCATTTGAAATGATAGCTGAAGTACATCCACCCCCAAAGCGCCCCACAGCATCTTTCATTGACGACTTGTTGACACTATAAATATCCTCTGCACTTAGCCTAAAGCCCCGCTTTTTCATATCTTGTTCATTGAGCTCTTTTAGTAGTACAGGAAGCCACATCCCTTCATCAGGGGGCACTGGTAAAGCAACCTTACAGCTTACTGTAAAAGCAAAAACAACCGCTGCAAATACACTTAAAGGTTTTTTAAACATGGTATCGTATTGCATTGAAATGCGAAGTAAAAGAATTGTAATAAAAATATCAAACTTGCAATAAGACTTATGAATAAAATGTGCAAATTATTTTGACTATATTATTTAATTTTGAGCCATGAAAAAAATACTATTATCTAAGCTTATACTAGTAATAGGCTATTACCATTTGTTCGCACAACTATTTTTACCTGCTAATATCACAAAAAGATCTATTGAAGACGAGGAGATTCGTATAGATGTACTAGGTAATGGTACGTACTACCTACAAGAAAGTGGAAGTAAAAGCGCAGCTTCAGGCGGCTTGATTGCTTCTATCCCTACAAAGAATGGTAATTTGCTTCACATAACGGGGAAGTATAATCCTGCCTATCAAAAAGCATTTATTTTGAGAGATACGGCTTTTAACATAAAAACTTATTTACCCGAGGTTTCTAAGCAGATTTTTGGCTTTGAGAATGGAAGTAACTACAATTTCAGTTTGAGATTTAACAGAGTAAAGCAAAGAAACTACTCAAGTACAGATAAGTATGGTATATGGGGATTTTTATTTGAGTTTAATGCTACTCCTTTTACTATTAAATCCGATAGTTTGTATTGGAATACATTAGATAGCACGTTTAGAACAAACTATACTTTGTCGGAGGGTTTTTATTTACTCAATCCTGTGATTGGTTTTACTCGCGAATGGCTGTTTAGCGCAAATAAAAAAAATGACCAAAACATAAAAATATCTTTGGGGATATGGTTAGCAGGTACGTTCATATATGAAACTAATGCAGGGAAAGGAGTTGTGCCTTCGTACAATTACATGCTGTTGGGACAAAAGGCAATAGATAAAGAACTTTCACTTAACCAACGGCTAAAAAGCTTTTATGCAGGTTTGTTTAGCCTAGCCTTTGAATTAAATGATTTTAGGTTATTCCTTACTGTACAGCACAATCAGGTTTTATTTAAGTCATCGGAATTAGAGGTAAAAGGTATTAACAACAGACCTATTTTCATTAACTTAGGGGCAGGATTTTCTCCTTCTATTATTCACTTCAACTTTTAATCTGAACATGATAAAGATACGATTTAGGTATTTCTTGAAGTAGTTTTTTTATGCCTTCTACATTTGCAAATATCCCATACACGGCTGATCCGCTGCCACTCATGCTAGCATAAATTGCCTGGTAGTAATACATTTTTTCTTTAATCTCTAAAATTTGAGGATAGACCTGACCCACAGAACGCTCAAAATCGTTATGAATGTAATTTTTCCATTCTGATACGGGCAAACTACTGATATCATACCACAAGCTTTTGCCTTTATGATTTTGATAAATCACATTTTGATAAGCCAACTTTGTGTCCGAATGTACACCAGGATATATTACCAATATAGGATAAGGAATAGACAAAGAAATACATTGCATTTTTTGACCTTTTTCATAACAAAATTGAGGACTTCTATATAAGAAAAAAGCTACATCTGAACCTAGTTGTTCGGCATATTTTTGTAGTTTTATCAAACTCAAATTCAGACTATATAATCGGTTGAGGGCTAGTAGAGTATAAGCAGCATCGGCACTTCCTCCTCCAAGACCTGCGCCCATAGGGATACGTTTATATAAATGGATATGTGCGCCTTTCACTTGCTCGGGATAGTCTTTCTGTAAGCACTGTACTGCTTTTACACATAAGTTTTGCGATGCACTTACAGGGATATCTAAACCTTGGCAGATCAATGTAATTTCTGAATGAGGCGTAATTTCTAAAATATCTGTCCAACCTATTGGAAAGCACACCGTTTCAAGATTATGGTAGCCATCAGGGCGTTTTTCAAGAATGCGAAGCCCAATATTGATTTTACAAGTAGGATATACAATCATTACAGCAAAGATATGATAAAGATAACATATCAATCTACATCTTCGTAGTTATTATGTATAATTGCGTAATGGGCGAAAAAAATCAGGTTATTTTTGGGTATCATCCAATTATTGAAGCCTTTGAAGCAGGTAAAACGATAGATAAAATTTTACTAAGTCATAAAGCAGGAAAAAATGAGCTCTTAGAAAAAGTATTTACCTTAGCTAAGATACACAATGTATGGATTCAGCGCGTGCCTGAGGTCAAAATTGAAAAAGAAGCTCGGTATCAAAATCACCAGGGGATTGTGGCGTATTTATCTGAAATAAAGTACGGCCATTTAGAGGAGATCATTGCACAAAGTTTTGAAAAAGGTAAAATGCCGTTAGTAGTTATCTTAGATGGTATAACTGATGTGCATAATTTTGGCGCTATTGCTCGTACAGCTTATTGTGCAGGTGCCGATGCTTTGGTAATTCCCATTCAAAACAGTGCAAAAATTAACAGTGTTGCGATTAAAACTTCTGCGGGAGCATTGATGTATCTTCCTGTGTGCAAAGAAAGAAATTTGAAAAACACTTTATTTTATTTGAAAGAGTGCGGTTTACAGATTGTAGCCTGTACTGAAAAAGGAGATATAGAAATGTATAAGATTGATTTTACGCTACCTACTGCAATCATTATGGGTTCAGAAGGTAAAGGGATACAAAACGCACTTTGCCAAGCTTCGGATATACAAGCTAAAATTTACATGCAAGGAAAAATTTCTTCTCTAAATGTAAGTGTAGCCGCAGGGATAATTTTGTATGAAGCTATTAGGCAACGAATGTTTAAAAATATATGACTGATTTTATCTCAATCCGTGCTTTTTTGTTCAAAATGTGCTGTTTCTGAAAAATAATTTTATTTTTTTGGGCGTGCCCCTTGCTAACGCAAGGGTCGGGGGGGGGCGCCCGGCGCGGGGCGGCGGGGGGGGCCGCGCCCCCCCCCCCACCCAACCGCCAGGACCCAGACCCCCACCCCAAAAAACCCGACCCACAAATAAGTAGAAAATTTTTAAA
>JANWVW010000166.1 GCA_025056095.1 Bacteroidia bacterium | reverse complement strand
CCCAATTTGAACTTGATTGAGCGTTTATGGAAGTTTATGCGAAAGAAGGTCATAGATAGTTGTTTTTACCGAAAGTTTGAGCATTTCAAGGAAAAGGTCTTTGAGTTTTTTGAACATATTGCCCAATACCAGCAGGAATTAGAGACACTAATTTCTTGGAATTTTCATGTCCATAAGTCTAAAACCTCTTTCCATTGAGTATAAAATATATCTCCCAACAATCCGAAAACTGTTTTCTATTCTCCGATATTCACACCATTATACCCCCAGATATCATTCATAATGGATAAAATGTCAACCATATTTATATTGTACAAAAGTACAGTTTTTTTGTATCTGAAAAATGTTACTCATACTGAAACAAGGTAAAGAAATTTAACTTTGTAAGTATCTTATAATCAGTATCAAACAAGGTAAAACAAACGTATGCATAAAAATCATGTAAATCATTCAAAGGCTGCTGCGTGAGGGATACGGAGCATGCCGTTAGGCAGTGCGTAGCGCAGCGTAGCACCGAAGCGTCAGCGTAGTGCGTAGTAGCCCGACCCGAGCGCAGCGAAGGGACACGCCCAAAAAACTAATATCCTTCAAAAAATTATCACGCTCAATAAAAAAACAAAAAATACATATCTTTGCTTTTATAGTACTAATGAAGTGCAGAATTTATATTACTCTTTGGGCAGGATTAAACTTATTTTTTAGTTCAACAAGCGCAGGTCAGGGAACTACCGCCAGCGAAGTTTATAAACAGTATGTACAAGGTAACTTTTCACAGGCTAAAAAAGGATTAGACATCTTACTCACACAGCAACCTAAAAATGTAGATTTTTTATGGAAAAGAGCAATGTGTACATTAGAAAGCAATCCTACTGAAAGCATACCCTTTTTAGAACAATGTGCAACTATACAACCTAATTATCACCCGTTATTGTTTTGGTATTTAGGCAAGTGCTACACAGCACAACAAAATTACGAAAAAGCTATACAAGCATACGAAAAATACAAACCTAATAACCCTATCAAAGCAGAAAAAGCCATAGAACAAATACAAGTTTTACAAGCCTATCTAAGAAACCCTTTACCTGTAAAAATTACTTTATTGGATACGAACCTTATCAACACTTCACAGGACGAATATGCACCATTTTTGTTCAAGGATAAATTCGCTTTTACTCGCAGCATTGAGGGACATGAAGAGATACTCTACTTAGACCAAGATACCTTACACAAACTCATAAATAACTCCAATACAACCCAAAAATTTCAAAGGAGTATGCCCCACTTTGTACAAAATACGTTATATTTTTATTACAATACCGATGCTGCTACACAAGGAGATATTTATCTACAAACCCTAGAAAACGATACATGGACATCTGCCAAAAAACTATCTGACTCTATCAACTCTAAATTTTGGGAAACTGCACCTACCACAGATAGTGCCTGCCATATTCTCATTTTTGCTTCAGACAGAGTAGGTGGATACGGAGGAGCAGACTTATACTTTTCTGTAAAGGATAGCATGGGCAAATGGAAACTCGCCCAAAATATGGGTAATATACTTAATACCAAAGGCGACGAAACTAATCCACATCTCACAAAAGACGGAAAAACCCTGTATTTCATTTCAAATGGGCATCAAACTTTAGGCGGCTTCGATATCTTTGCTACGCATTTCAAAAACGGTACTTGGACAAAACCCCAAAACATAGGTTACCCTATCAATACTCCTTACAACGAACTAAACTACTATGTCATAGACTCTCTACGTGCTTATTTATCCTCTGATAGACCACTACAAACTCATCCCAGATCTAACACAAACCTGTACCTTGTAGAATATCCTATTCAAAAAAAGCAAAAAAGAGATTACGTAGATGTATTCATAACCGCTAAAAATGAACAATCACAACCTATTCCTTTCACTTTACAAATTCAAGATAACCTTCATTTAGATACTTTTAACACAACCAAACATTTTACCTTACCCAAAAACACTCGATGGTTGGGTATAATATCTTCAAAAGGATATTTATCTCAAAATATCACTGTGCTTACTACGCAAGAAGATACCTTGTGGTTATATCCTATTTTACAACCTATACAAAGTAAGAAAAATTATGTAGTGCATAATATCTATTTCAAACTCAATTCCAGCGATTTAGAAACAGAGTCTTACCCTGCTTTAGACCAGTTAGTATCTATGTTACAGACGAATCCTCAAATACGCATACAGATTAGCGGCCATACGGATAATACAGGTGATACAGATAAAAATTTAATACTCTCGCAGAATCGTGCCAATAGTGTAGCAAAATACTTAATCAGTAAAGGGGTAGATGATAAACGGATTTTTACCAAAGGTTACGGCAGTCAGAAACCTATTGCAGACAACAGCACTGAGGAAGGAAGATATAAAAACCGCCGTGTAGAATTTGAAATTATCGAATAGAATACAGATATTTGCTTACACCATGATAGAAGTCAGAAAGGTACATCGGTCAGAGTTGGGGCAAGTGCTAGAATTAGTAAAACAATTAGCCACTTTTGAAAAAGCACCCCAAGAGGTTACTATCACCTTAGAAGATTACGAAAGAGACTTTGAAGACAATATATTTGATGTATTTGTCGCAGTAAAAGACCAAAAAGTAGTAGGCATGGCACTGTTTTATCTTGCGTACTCTACCTGGAAAGGTAAAATGCTCTATCTTGATGACCTTTTTGTACTACCCGAGTACAGAAATCAAGGAATTGGGTCACGTTTATTTGATGCTGTATTAGTAGAGGCACAAGAACAGCAATGTAACCTTGTCAAGTGGCAAGTATTAGATTGGAACGTAGATGCACAAAAATTTTACACTAAGTACCAAACCATAGTAGAAAAAGACTGGTGGAACGGCAAAATACTACTTTCTCAAAAAGAAAAAAGATAGTAGCGGCTTATTATAGCAGGTGAGTCAGGGTATAATGTATTAGCATGTCCTTGCTTGCGTTTCGCTGCGCTCGTGCAAGCAAGGACACGCCCAGAAAAATAAAAATTGCTCTTTCTTAAAAAAACAGATACTCAAAGTGCTTTATTACAAATACTCAAAGGAACCAAGCGTATAATAATCATATACATGCGTACACAGACCGCAGAACAAAATTTGCGTTTAAGAGAGTAATTATGAAACAACATTCATTTCTATTCTCACTTCTGCTTGTTCTTATCATGAATGTCAATACTTTACGTTCGCAAAGTAGTATTACAGTAGTTACTCCCAATGGAGGAGAGACATGGTATTCCTTTTCATCTCAAACCATACAGTGGATATTTACAGGTACCCCTCCTATTGTAGATATTTACCTATCTACGGATAACATGGTTAGCTGGAATGTAATTGCTAGCGGAGTTGCATCTGGCAGCATGGGTGGTTCTCATACTATCACGGTGCCTTATGTTAATTCTAACAAATGCTTTGTCAGGATAATTAACGCCTCTGCGCCATCAATTAGGGACAGTAGTAATAACGCCTTCACTATTATCCCACCGAGCATCACAGTTACTGCACCCAACGGCGGAGAAACTTGGAATATTGGCTCTCTATACAATATCACATGGACGACCATAGGACCTGTCTCCTCAGTAGACATCATGGAAACCCGCGACAACGCCGCATCCTGGAATATTATTCAAGTGAATGTACCTAACGGAGTGGGGGGAGGAAGCTACTCTTGGCTAATCGGTGGAAGCCCTTCTACGCAGTGTAAAGTCAGAGTTACTGACTTTATGATACCACTTGTGGGTGATACAAGTAACTCAACTTTCACTATTATGGCGCCCATGAATATATCTAGTACTAATAATTGGCTATCTGAACCGTTAAAAGCATATCCTAACCCCGCAGTTGAACATGTTACGGTAGAGATACCTTCTGGTACTTATCAATTAACATTAAATGATATGCTGGGTAAAACTATAACACAATCTAGTGTAATTGTTAATGGCGGAGTAATTACTTTCAACATTAGCAATGTACCACAAGGTATGTATATCTTACGCTTACAAGATGCAAATAACAAGGTATACTTACAAAAAATAGAAAAGATGTAATAGTACAGTAAAGTAGTAAGGGTTAAATTTTTGTAAACAAGGGGGAAGCAAAGTCCCCCTTTTTGCTTAAAAAAATAGTTTTAGAATAGTTTTAGAGTTGTTGAGAGATATATTTTATATTGAGTCTATTTTATTTTTCAAGCGAACTATGAATTATAAGTAATTCATTTTAAGTATTTTACGATATCTTGTTAGTCTGATTATTTATTATACTTGATATAATTTTTTGGGCGTGTCCTTGTGGGCGTTACGCTGCGCGTATGCCCACAAGGTCGGCGTGCTGCGGGCTGCGCTATCGCTTCGGTGCTGCGCTTCGCTCCGCACCGTGCTGATGCACGCCCTTCGCATGCCTCACGCAAGCTGTTAGCAGACCAATCCCACTTATACAAAATATAATCTTGTAAGTGCCTGAAAATAAACATAAAACAAGATAAAAATACATTTTAACTTTCTAAATTATTGAAAATCAATTGAAAATAGAGTAAAACTTTGGCATCCAGGATTAAAGGGATATGAGAAGTCCATGTATTTAAGGTTTAACATTCTACATGCTTGAAAATAAATACAAAAACAAAATAAAGTGAGTGTATTTCAAACAAGGTAAAAATTTTTATATTGTAAATGCTTGATAATGAACATAAAACAAGTAAAGCAAAGATATGCATAAAAACGAGGTAAAACATCAAAATACAACTTGCGTGAGGGCTATGGAGCGTGCCGTAAGGCAGTGCGAAGCGCAGCGTAGCACCGAGCGTTAGCGTAGTGCGCAATAGCCCGACCCGAGCGCAGCGAGGGACACGCCCAAAAATATAATTTGTCAAGAGGTATAAAATCTATTACTGCAACTAAAATACAACCTTTTTTGTACCTTTGTAGGTATGATACGTATAGGAAGGGTAGTTTTTGATGAATTTCCGTTATTGCTTGCTCCTATGGAAGATGTTAGCGACCCACCTTTTCGTAAAGTATGCAAGCAAAACGGTGCGGATATGATGTACACAGAGTTTATCAGCACAGAGGGTTTAATCCGAGAGGCATCTAAAAGTTTGAAAAAATTAGACATCTACGATTATGAGCGTCCTATTGGCATACAAATATTTGGTGACAAAATTGAGGTCATGCGGCAAGGTGCAGAGATAGCCGCCCAAAATAATCCTGACATATTAGACATTAACTACGGATGTCCTGTAAAAAACGTAGCCTGCAAAGGGGCAGGTGCAGGGCTATTACAAGATCTACCCAAAATGCAAAAAATGACCGAAGAAATTGTCAAAGCAGTATCGCCACTACCCGTAACCGTAAAAACACGATTAGGCTGGGACGCAAAGAGTATCAACATCATGGAAGCAGTGCTGCGTTTACAAGATGTGGGCGTACAAGCCATTACTATACATGCACGCACGCGCTCGCAAATGTATAAAGGTCAAGCTGATTGGACTTATATCCGCCAAGTCAAAGAAAATCCACAAGTCAGAATTCCTATTTTTGGCAATGGAGATATTGATAGCCCGCAAAAAGCTTTAATGTACAAACAAAACTACCTACCCGACGGTATAATGATAGGTAGAGCAAGTATTGGTTATCCATGGATTTTTAGAGAGATAAAACACTACCTCAAAACAGGTGAACTTTTACCTCCGCCTACATTGCAAGAACGCATAAATACCTGTAAAGCACACTTACAATTTTCTGTTGAATGGAAGGGTGAGGTCCTTGGGGTATTGGAAATGCGCAGGCATTATGCAAATTATTTCAAAAATATCCCCAATATCAAACCGTTCCGTAACAGACTTGTTACCGAAAATGATGTATCTACGCTTTTTGCTATTTTAGATGAAATTCAAGAAAATGAAGCTGTTTTTTGTGATATCGGAGCAGTGAAATAAAAAACAAGCGCAGCGAAGGGAAACGCCTAAAAGTAAAATTATTTTTGAGCTTAATTAACAATATGAGTGAGACTTTTCAGATATAAAAAACTGTACTTTTGTACAGTATAATAGAGATAATAGAGTTTATGAACAGAAATTTCTTAAAGAGAGTACACAAATTTACTTTATACTGATTTTCAATGTGTTAGACGTAAAAGTACAAAATCAGGGTATTTTTTGTAAAATGTTGATTATCAGGATGCTCATTTAACAAAAAATCTCCTTAAACCTTGTGTTCATAAAGTCTAATGACTTTAAGAACTACAAA
>JANWVW010000165.1 GCA_025056095.1 Bacteroidia bacterium | reverse complement strand
TAGCGTAGCCCGTAGCACGCCGACCTTGCCCACACCAGCGCAAGCGAAGTGTGGGCAAGGGCACGCCCAAAAAAATAGTTAAAAGTTGAGTATATTTAATTTTATTCTCAAATTTGCAAGTCTTACAGGCGCTTAAATTATGGGGCTATTTGATATTTTCAAGAAAAAAAGCAAAGAAGAAATTCAAAAAGAACAAGAAACTCAGCTTGAAGAAGGACTAAGTAAAACAAAACAAGGTTTTTTTAGCAAAATTAGCCGTGCAATTATAGGCAAAAGCACTATAGATGACGAAGTTTTAGATAACTTAGAAGAGATATTAGTATCCAGTGATGTAGGCGTGGAAACTACCCTCAAAATTATTCAACGCATACAAAACCGAGTAAAACGCGATAAATACCTCAACGCCGCCGAACTTAACACTATTCTCAAAGAAGAAATTGCATCTCTAATGATGGAAAACAAAACCGAAGATGTACATGATTTTGTCATCCCTGAACATGTCAAAAAACCTTATATCATCTTGGTAGTAGGTGTAAACGGCGTAGGAAAAACCACTACTATTGGCAAACTTGCTTTACAGTTCAAACTCAATGGACATAGCGTACTTTTAGGCGCAGGAGATACTTTTAGGGCAGCAGCAGTGGATCAGCTCAAAATTTGGGCAGAGCGTGTAGAAGTTCCTATCGTAGATTTAGGGATGCATGTAGAACCTTCCACAGTTGCATATAAAACCGTTGAAAAAGGACTAGAAATGGGTGTAGATGTGATCATTATTGATACAGCAGGTCGTTTGCAAACTAAAAAAGGACTTATGGATGAATTAGCTAAAATTCGCCGTACTATTCAAAAATTTGCAGACAGGATTCAACCTGAAATTCCCCAAGAAGTACTTTTAGTTTTAGATGCAAGTACGGGACAAAACGCTATTCAACAAGCTGCTGCTTTTACCGAAGCCACCCAAGTTTCTGCCATAGCATTGACAAAATTAGATGGCACCGCAAAAGGCGGAATTGTTATTGGTATAAGCGACCAGTTCAAAATTCCTGTCAAGTACATAGGAGTAGGAGAAAAACCCACAGACCTGCAAGTATTTAACCGTAAAAAGTTTGTAGAAGCACTGTTCAAAGACTCGGAGATTATTAAATGAGTTTGTTAAAGAGCAAGTCAGCCAAAATAAATCAATCTTAATGTTTTTACCTACTTTGTATGACCTTTTTTGATTAAATTTGCAAACATGGTTGAAATAAAAAAAGGAGCAGCATTGATTTGCATTGCCATTTGTAGTCTTTGCAATGGAATAGCACAATCTATAGACGAAGCCATCTCTCTATGGCATGCCCATAAATACAACTCTGCTGCTAAGCTGTTTAAGAAAATTATTGAAAATAACCCTAGTAACGCAGAAGCGTATTATTTCTTAGGAGAAATGTATTTAGAGTGCGAAAAATTAGATTCAGCCCGTTTATGTTTTGCCACAGGTACAGAAAAAGTACCCAGCAGTACTTGGAATTACATTGGATTAGCCAAAGTAAATGCAGAAGGCAACAATCTAGCAGAAGCTCGTAAAAATACAGACAAAGCTTTAAGCTTGACTAATCAAAAGGATGTAAAGGTACTAAATGAGTGCGCAGAAGTATATATTCACCATACTGCAAAAGATGCCAAATACGCACTTACCTTGATAGAACAATCCCTTAAATTAGATCCTAAAAATGTATATACCTACATTCTCAAAGGCGACGCTTATAGAGTTCTAAACGATGGCACAAACGCCTTAAAAGCATACGATGACGCAGAAATGAATGATAAAAGCCCTACTAAAAAAGGACATTATCACGTTCATAAGGGGCGACTTTACAAACAAGGTAAAAGCTTTGATGCTGCAGAAAGTGCGTATCTAAAAGCAATAGAGATTGCACCTAACAATGCTGTTGCGTATAAAGAACTTGGGGATTTGTACTATCAAGCCCGTAAATACAATAAGTCCAAAGAGTATTATGACAAGTATCTTTCTATCGCAGAACCTACTATGGATTTCTACAAGCAGTATGCCCGCTTAATGTACCTTATGAAAGACTTTGAAAACTTAAAGAAAATTACTACCATTGCAAACAGCATAGATAATACGGTTTTTTTAATTAACCGCTTAGCAGGATATGCAGCTTACGAGCTTAAAGAATATGAAGCAGGTGAAAAATATCTTGCCCAAATGTTCAAAGTTAAAAAGCCGAATGATACTTTATTAGCATCAGACTATGAGTACTACGGCAGATGTTTATCTAAACAAAAAAAGGACTCATTAGCAATTGAAGCCTATAAAAAAGCCCTAGAAATTGACCCTAAAAAGCAAGAACTTCATGGTGATATGGCACTTTCATATTTTTTTATGAAAAAGTATAAAGAAGCAATTGTAGAATATGAAGAGAAGTTTAAGCATTTTAAACCTACTGTAAATGACTATATCTATTTAGGCAGATGCTACTACTTTGAAAAGATGTACACAAAAGCTGATTCTGCATACATGAAAGTAATGGAGCTTGCCCCTTCTTCTCCCCAAGGACCTTTGTGGCGCGCATATTGTAATAGCTTGATAGAACAGGAACTAAATAAAGACATTAAGGATCCTAAACAAAGAAAGTGGTTAGCTAAACCTTTTTATGAACAGTTTATAAGTATGCCTGAATCCACTAAAGATATCTACAAAAAAGACAATGCGAATGCATATTCTTATCTCGGTTATTACTACTTACAACACGATGATAATAAGAAAGCCATAGAAATGTACCAAAAAGCGCTAGAGTTTGACCCAAATAACAAAGAAGTAAAAGATGCGGTTGAACAGCTACGAAAAAAAGGATAGAAACTTTATTTTCAGCTAAGCAGTTTTATGTACTATCAAAATTCCCGCTTTGTGTATTGTCCATTTTCGTAAATTTGCATAAATAAGGAGGTGCTATGAAATTTGTGAAGTTCTGGCTTATTGTATGCGGATTAGTACCTTATTTCTTGTTCGGTCAGTCAATCAGTATTGATATTAACAAAACAGAGCTTTCTACAGATGAACCGCTCATAATTACAATTACAGTCAAAAATATGTCAGGGTACATTCCTACGCCCGAATTCCCTGAGATCGAAAACTTTGTATCTGGGGGCATATCTACTACCATGAATAGTACATTCATCAACGGAAAAGGAACCACAGAAACTAAGTTCATGAAACACTATTACCCCCAAAAAGAAGGCAAGTATACTATCAAACCGTTTACAGTTGAAATTAACGGTATAAAAGTTACATCAGAAAAATATCAACTAAATGTGAAAAAAGGAATGTATCCTCCTCGCCAACCATACAGACCTAAAACTCCGCAAGAAATAGAAAAAGAAAGAGAAATTCAAAAAGGCAAATGGATATAGTATCCTAAATAACTGGCGGTTTAGTGCAGAATCTGGCACAACCGCTTTTTTGTAAGTTAAGACTTGATGTAAATTTTACTACAAAGGTTAAGTAAAACTTGCACAAATGAGTAACTAAATAGCAAGCAACAGATTTTTCTAAATTTGTACAATGAACTTATCAAAACTTTTGATAAAGCTAAAAATAGATAAAGTATTACTTTACAAATTAGGTATTTGTATTACCACCTTGCTGGCTGTATTCTTCTATTTAGATTTTGATGAAATATACCATCTTCCTCCTCAATCCACACACCATTGGCGGCAATCAGATGGATTTTCAATGGCATTGAACTACTACCAATTTAACCTATCTTTATTTAAGCCCGAAATGCATAATATACTAGGGGGTAATGGGCGTGCCGTAGGTGAATTTCCAATTCTGTACTATATTACAGGACAACTATTTAGAGTATTCGGTGTGTCTTACGCGGTTTTTAGAATAGTCCACTTTTTACCTCTTGTGCTCTCTTTGCTATATGTTGCTTACTTTTTACTCAAAAAAGTCAATATGCCTTTGATAACTGTATTGAGCATAGTGATGTTACTTTTTGCTTGCCCTTTAATTTCATACTATGGACTAAATTACTTACCGAATGTACCCAGCTTAGGCTTCTTTTTTATAGGATGCAGTATGCTTTTGGATTATCTTTTTTTTGACAACTCATCTAAAAAAGTACCTTCTAAACTGATATGGTCATCTGTATTTGTTTGTTTGAGCGCTTTACTAAAGCCTACCACAGTAACCTCTTACTGTGCTTTCATAGGAATAGTCTTCTTGAGTTGGTTATTTCCAAGATTTGCTCCTTACATACGGCAAGAAAAGAAAATACCTATTCTATTGTCTTTTTTAGTAATCTTAGCGGTGAGTGTTTTATGGTTCTATTATGCGGCTTACTATAAGAAAATAAACAATGCCACCTACTTTTTAATTGATATACTACCCTACTGGAAGATAAAAAACCAAGAACTATTAAAATTCATAAACGAAAGACTTCAAACGTTGTGGTTACCTGCTATTGCTCATAAGTATATTATTAGATTATCAATTATGTTAGCGGTGTTTTTAGTAATTATCAGCTTGATAAAAAGGCACTACTCTATTCTGGTGTTCTTTATATCAGGTTTGCTTTTAGATACTTTAGTTTTTTACTTATGGTACGAAGCTTATGCCGATCATGATTATTATTTAATCAACTTTTACGGTTTTGCTTTTGTTGTTTTTATACTATCGTTGTACTATTTAAATAGCTATCAACTTGTTAATATATATGTGCCAAAAATCAAAAATGCTATTTACTTTTTCATATTAGTGTTGGTAACAATCGGTTTAACTCAATCTAAAAAGATTTTAGAAGAGAGGTACGCGCCTAACTCACCATGGAAGGAAAATTTCAACACACATTTTTATGAACCTGAACTTAAAGCATATATAAAATCCATAGGTTTAACTCCAAAAACTAAAGTAGTATCTATTCCCGATTTATCAGTTAATAGTACTTTATGTTTGCTAAACTTAAAGGGAATTACTCAGTTATATTATGGCTATCAGTGGTCTCATGACTTATCCAGCTTGTCTAGTACAGCTAAACAATTAGGAATAAAATACTTAGTTGTTTGTAGTCCTGAATGGACAGTGAGAGAAGATTTCAAAGCAATTAAGCTAAAACCTATTGGAGCATATAAGTCTATTAGTTTTTATGAGTTCATAGACTAAAAGTCCAATTGTTTTGAAAGAAAGTAGTTTTGCATGTTTTATGATGAAAAAAAGCGTGAGGCATGCGAAGGGCGTGCGTCAGCACGGTGCGTAGCGAAGCGTAGCACCGAAGCGGTAGCGTAGTCCGAAGCACGCCGACCTTGTGGGCATGAGCGCAAGCGAAACGCCCACAAGGACACGCCCAAAAAACATAAGTATCATAAAAATAAGTTGAATTTCTCAAAAAATTTTAAATTTGTATTGGATATAGATGCAGCCAAAGTACTAATTTCTAATTTACTTATGCAAAGTGCGTGAGGGCTACTTAGTATAATGTAACCTAAATGTAATATGCTTATTTTAGCTACAAAGAGTATATGAAAACAAAACTGAAATTTCTGTTACTGTTTATCTTTGCTTTATACATATCTTGTAATAGAAATAGCAACCTTTGGGAAAAAAATTTAGTTGCTATGTGCGAAGATAAACGCATCACCCGCAGTGAATTTGAAGATTTTAGAGAGTCATTCAAAAGATATCGCTACTACTCCCCTGAAAACTGGTGTTCAGGTAGGGGTAAGATAGATAGTACTGCCTTTGTAGCCTACCTGCGAGATAAAGAAGGATGTATAATTGAATGGGATGCCCCAAATAACCCTACCTCATCCGATCGCCTTGATAAAAAGGAATATACAGAGATCCCTATGAAAAAAGAGGGAGGGGTATATATAGTACCAGTCAAGATAAATGACATAGGATTGAACTTTATTTTTGATACAGGTGCAAGCATAATATCTATTTCTAAGTTAGAGTTTGCTATTCTAGTCAAAAATCATACAATTAGTGAAGATGACATTTTAGGATACACATACGTAAAGGATGCAACAGGAAATGTCTCGAAAGTGCTAAAGTTAAACCTAAAAAAAGTACAAATAGGAGATAAGGTATTGGAAAACGTAGAAGCTGTCATTGAACCTAACCCTAAAGCCGATTTACTTTTAGGTCAGGCGGCTTTATCTCGTTTTGGCAGGGTAGAAATTGACTACAATAAACAAATAATTAGATTGTACGATAATTAGTTGAGTTTAATAGCTTATTTTATTTTTTTGGGCGTGCCCCTTGCTGACGCAAGGGTCGGGGCATTCCGCACTGCGCTTCGCTTCGGTACTTCG
>JANWVW010000164.1 GCA_025056095.1 Bacteroidia bacterium | reverse complement strand
AACTATCAATTTTCTGACCTCACAAAAAACTATTTGAATTATCACAAAAACAATTGCATATTGATATACCTGAATAACTTGTAAGTTTTGTAACTACTTTACACCCAAATTATCTAAGCCCCTCCGCAAACGAACAAAAATTTCCTTGTATTTTTGTTTCATGAGCGTGTATAAAGGTGCAGAAAGAATACAAATTTTAGAAGAGTCGCAGGCTATTGCTATGAGTAAGCGTAGTCGTGCGTTAAAAGCAGAAGGAAAAGATGTTATCAATCTAAGCATAGGCGAACCTGACTTTGATACTCCCACACATATTCGCAATGCGGCTATTGAAGCTATTCGCGAAGGTTTTACACACTATCCGCCCGTAGCAGGTATCTCTGAACTTCGCAAAGCGATTAGCCAAAAATTTAACCAAGAAAATAATCTGCCCTACTTACCTGAACAAATTGTAGTATCCACAGGGGCAAAACAATGTATCGCCAACGCTTTACATGTATTGGTCAATCCTGGGGAAGAGGTTATTATACCTACTCCTTATTGGGTAACTTATTCAGAAATTGTCAAACTTACAGGGGGTAAGAGCGTTTTTATTGAGGGTGATATAAAAAACGATTTCAAAGTTACTCCTGATCAAGTAAAAAAGGTACTTAACGAAAAAAGTAGAGTATTTATTTTTTCTTCTCCTTCTAATCCTGCGGGTACAGTATACTCTCGTGCAGAGTTAGACGCCTTTGCGGACATATTTGCGGAGTATCCCCATCTATACATTATCAGCGATGAGATTTACGAATATATCAATTTTATTGGTAAGCATGAAAGTATAGGCGCTAATCCCAAAATATTTGACCGTGTTATTACGGTGAATGGGGTTTCTAAGGGTTTTGCTATGACAGGTTGGCGTATTGGTTACATGGGCGCCCCTACTTGGATTGCCCAAGCTTGCGAAAAGTATCAAGGACAATTTACTTCGGGCGCTTGCAGTATTGCCCAACGCGCTGCATTAGCAGCCATAGCAGGGGATAGAACTTCGTGTCAGGAAATGAATCGTATCTTTGAAAAGCGTAAAAACTTAATAGTAGCTTTAGCTAAAGAAATTCCTAATATTGAAATAAATGAACCCGAAGGCGCTTTTTATCTGTTCCCAAAAATAAGCTACTACATTGGCAAAAAAACTCCACAAGGTAAAATTATTCAAAATAGTTATGACTTGTGCATGTTCATTTTAGAAGATAGCTACGTAGCTTTAGTAGATGGTGGAGCTTTTGGCGCACCTGAATATTTACGCATCTCATTTGCTGCTTCCGAAGAAAGTATACAAAAAGGTATGAATCGCATCAAGCAGAGCTTAGCTAAACTAGCCTAATACAAGCACTGTTAATTGTTTTATAGCACTTTTATACCAAATTAAACTTTTGTTTTTTGTACTTTTGTTTGCCATGCATAAGGTATTAGTTATTATTCCTACCTACAATGAAGTAGAAAACATAGAACGCATGCTGCACGCTGTTATGCAATTGGACACTCCCATAGACGTATTAGTAGTAGATGATAACTCTCAAGACGGCACAGCAGACGCGGTAAAAAATACTATGCTGCGCTATCCGAATCGGATTTTTTTGGCACAGCGAGCTGGAAAGTTAGGATTAGGTACAGCATACATACACGGCTTTAAGTGGGCTTTACAGAAAGATTATGAATTTATTTGTGAAATGGATGCTGATTTTTCCCATAATCCTGCGGATTTACCGCGATTAGTCCAAGCTTGTATAAATGGCGCGGATGTGGCTATTGGCAGTAGATACAAAAAAGGTGTAAATGTAATCAATTGGCCTATGAGCAGAGTATTGATGAGCTATTTTGCAAGTAAATATGTAAAATTCATTACACGTTTACCCGTTCATGATGCTACCGCAGGTTTTGTTTGCTATCGGCGAGAAGTATTAGAAAAAATAGACCTTGACAGTGTCAAATTTGTGGGATATGCTTTTCAAATAGAGATGAAATTTAAGGCTTGGAAGCATGGATTCATATTAGAAGAAATTCCTATCATATTCACTGACCGCACCGCAGGACAATCTAAAATGAGTATGAAAATTTTTTTAGAAGCCTTTTTTGGGGTTATCAAACTTAAAGTAAGTAGTTGGTTCAAAAAGTGGAATTGAAAAAACTAACTAATCACTATACCTAACTCTGAAAGAATATTGCTACGAATTAAAATTAAGTTTTGATGTAAGCGCAAATGAGCTTCTATTTTTTCGTGGTCATCAGCAGGAATACTTTTTAGGTTTTGCAAATTCTCTTGAATGAGAGCTTCTATGTTCTTTTTGCGAAGGTACAAAATAGCATATTGCAAGCTTTTGGGTAAATTTTTGTCAAGACTAAAATCTAAACCATCCCTTCGTATCCATTCAGGACTATATTCGTGCTTATTCCTTTCGGCGATTATATCTACTACAATACTTGACAAAGTTTTATCTTCATGATGAATAAGGGGATGCAAGTTAGCACTGTGATGAAGTTGATACTGCTCCATTAAATACTTGTAGATCTGTTGGTAGTAGGGATTTTTAATCTCTTCATCTACTTGGGTAATTTCTTGAGCTAAAATTTGAAATACAAACGCATTCAATTCTTGAATGTACGTATCGCCATACAAAAGTAATAGTCGTAAAATTTCTCTTTCTTGCGTTTCTGAATAATGGGAAGAGCTATGAGTAGGGGGGGAGGGAGTATTTACAGAAGTAGTGTTAGATTGTTTTTTTTGCTTTTTATAGAGTTCTAATTGATTTTGAAACTCACGAAATAGGTGTTCTTCGGGAACGCGCGCGATTCTAGCAATTTGATAGATGTATTCTTGTTGAGTAATAGGGTTAGGTATAAGCAGTATGTCTTGAAGAAGGTCTTGCTGTACTTTACTTCGTTGATTAGGATCATTTTGAGCTTGATGATAAAGGTATTCAAATTTGTAAAGAATAGCATCTTGTTTTTGAGTTTGTAAATAGGTTTTTACTTCATCAGGAGTGTGTTTTTGTGCAAAAGAATCAGGGTCATCTTCGGAAGGTAAGGGAATAATCTGTATGTGGGCATTGTAGGGTAACAGAATTTCCATTGCTTTGAAAGAAGCCTTCTTACCTGCTGTATCACCATCATAAAAAATAGTAATGTTTTTAGTTAATTTAGTTAGGATTTGGGCTTGCTCTTCGGTAAAAGCAGTACCGCTGCTAGCTACGGCATTTTCTATTCCAGACTGATGTAAAGAAATAACATCCAAATAGCCTTCTGTAAGAAAGACTTCATCATTTTTACGGATGGGCATACGCGCATGAAATAAGCCATACAAAAGACTACTTTTATGATAGATAGGGCTTTCAGTAGAATTAAGATATTTAGGTGTGTTTTTATCTTCGGTAAGTATTCTACCTGCAAAACCGGCTATTTTACCGCTGGGCGTATGAATAGGAAACATTAACCTACCTTTGAAAGTGTCGTAATACTGCTGTGTATCTTCATTTTGCTTAATTAAACCTGTTTGCAGCAAGTATTTAAGCTCATATTGTTTTTTGATTGCTTCTTGCATCAATAGATTGTTTTGAGCAGGTGCGTATCCTAATTGAAATTTCTCAATCCATTCTTTTTTGATTCCTCTCTTTTTAAGATAATCAAGGGCAACTTTGCCTTCTTGACTTTCCCATAATTGCTGCGTAAAAAACTGTTGAGCAAATTGATTAACTATATATAAACTTTCCGTTTCTGATGTATCTACAAAATCACTTTCTTGCCAATAAAAAGGAATGTTATACTTTTCTGCTAAAAACTTTAAAGCTTCTACGTATGAGTATTTTTCATGTTCTATCAAAAAACGAATTATATCTCCGCCTGCACCACAACCAAAACATTTGTATATCCCCATAACAGGATTAACGTGAAAAGAAGGTGTTTTTTCATGATGAAAAGGACACAGACCTACGTAAGTTCTACCTCTTTTTTTGAGCTTTACATAAGTACCTATAACTTCCACCATATCTGCTTGTAACTTTATTTGCTCTACCAAAGTCTCTGGAATTTTCATAATACAAATATAACCAAACCCTATCTTTTTAGTTGTCCATTGAGTTAGAAAACATTCTCACTCTATTTACTAAAACTTGATAAAAATAAGATACTGATAATCAATAGCTAACTAAATAAAATTAACTTTTAATGTTGCTTTTTTTGTTTGTCCAATTTCTTTTTTTGTCTATTTTTGCGTAGGGGTACGCGTAAAACATGAAGTTTTCAGTAGATAAAAGCGATAAGCTCTGGGCTATTACACTTGAAGAAAATAAGCTAGATGCCCGCATCGCTCCTGATTTAAAGAGCGAGTTCACTATTATGGCAAACCGCGGCGTGAGAAACATTGTACTGGATTTATCCAAAGTATCATTCGTAGATAGCTCAGGATTAAGTGCTGTACTTTTAGGTCAGCGTGTATGCAAAAGTATGGGGGGTATCATGGTTTTATGCGGAGTAAAAGACTCTGTAATGAAAATTTTACAAATTGCACAGTTAGACAAAAGCCTGGATATTCTACCTACCTTAGATGAAGCAATAGAGTGCGTATTCTTACATGAAATTGAAAACGAAATATCCCTCCAAGATAAACGGCTCAAAGAAATAGAAGATGATTTTCCAATCGAGGAGGAAGAAGAAATAGCTATGAGCAAAAAAGGCAAAAAGTTTGATGACGAATACGAAGATAGTGAAGAAGACGAAGTAGAAGAATTCGAAGACACTTTTGAGGATGACGAAGATGATTTTGAAGATGAAAAACCTAAAAGACGTAGAAAATAAGCCATGTACAGGCAAATTCTACGTACCATATTGATTGTACCACTTTGTTTTTATGCAGCTTTACTTTCTTATGCTCAAAACATAGACAGTCTTCAAAGAGTACGGGCTAAAGAGCAGCTCAAAAAGGGCATAGAACAAAAGTTGAGAATTCTCAAATCTCTCAATCCGCAAGGAGTATTCGGAATTAAAATTTACTCTCTTACTCATAAAGAAACTCTTTACGAACTAAATAGCCAAAAACTTTTTAAACCTGCTTCAAACTTAAAGGTATTAACTTCAGCTTGTGCTTTGACTTACTTAGGCAAGGATTTTCGTTTTAAGACTCCTTTTTTAGTTCAAGGGGAAGTTAAGAATAATGTTTTGCATGGTAATCTAATTATTGTAGGTAGTGGGGACCCTTCTTTTTCAGGGCGCTTTTACAATAACAATCCTTTTGCTGTATTTGAGCAATGGGCAGATACCTTAAAGTCTAAGGGTATTTTTTGTATTAATGGTTCTATCATTGCCGATGATAGTTTAATTGATATTCAATTTCCTAAGCCTGATAGAGATTACCCAGGTTTTGCCCATGAATGGTGGAACACAGAAAATGCTGCTTTTTCTTTCAATGATAACCAAGTAACTTTACGAATTACTCCTACAAAAATTAACCGATATGCACATATTGAAGCTTATCCCAAAACTAAGCATGTTCTTATTCAAAATGAATGTATTACCACAGGAGGAAAATGGGCGTGTGTCAAGGTTTCTCGCGAACCCAACTCATACAAATTTGTAGTCAAAGGAAGTATTGGCATCTTACATGGTAAGTATGAGCAGGATTTTGCTGTATGTAATCCTACTCAATTTTTTTTAGATGCATTGGTAGATACTTGGCAAAGAAAGGGAATTATTCTTAAAGGATATGCCATTCCTAGCTATGAAATTGCGGACTTTTCTAAATCAAATGCGGATACTCTTTTTGTGCATACTTCAAAAGATATTTTTACGTTGTTGTACCCTGTCAATAACAATAGCAACAACATGTATGCAGATGCGTTTTTCTTAAAGGTAGGTGCAGAGTTAGGTGGCGTTGGAAATTACAGCAACAGCATGATATGTTTTAGACACTTTTTAGAGCAAGTAACAGGCAGCTCTTACTTTGATTTAGCCGATGGCAGCGGACTTTCACACTGTAATAAAATTACTCCAGAGTTGATGATAAAAGTCTTGGAATATATGTATCATAAACCCTTTTTTGAAGATTACTTAAAAACTTTTTCTGTTCCTGGACTTTGTGGTACGGCTTACGAACGTTTGTATAGTCCGTATCTCAATGGACATACGTATGTAAAAACAGGGAGTATTCATGGTGTAGAAGCTTTTTCGGGCTATTATCACAGTCCCAAAACAGGGGAATGGATTGCTTTTACCTGCTTAGGCAACGAATTGACGCGAAAAAAGGCTTCTTTACCTCACGAAAGGAACTTGATTGAATACATAGCTAAAATCTTTTAGATAAGTTGATGAATTTAAGTTTCTTTTTTGGGCGTGCCCCTTGCTGCGCAAGGGTCGGGGCATTCCGCACTGCGCTTCGCTTCGGTACTTCGCTGCGCTT
>JANWVW010000163.1 GCA_025056095.1 Bacteroidia bacterium | reverse complement strand
AGCGTAGCCCGTAGCACGCCGACCTTGCCCACACAAGCGCAAGCGAAGTGTGGGCAAGGGCACGCCCAAAAAAATATCATCAAAAAAATAGTTCTGTTTTTTAGCTTACTACTGCGGTATAATTTTCAGGTTTTGGGCGAGGTCCAAGAATACGCTCTACATCCTCTCTAAAAATTACTTCTTTTTCTAACAACTGTTTTGCAATAGCATGCAATCCATCAATGTGCGTTCTAATTAAGCGTTTAGCTTCTTCATAAGCTTCTTCAGCAATGTTTTTAACTTCTTCATCAATTATTTGGGCTGTTCTTTCGCTATAGGGCTTTTGAAAAGCATATTCAGATTGACCTGTGGAGTCATAGAAACTGATGTTACCTATTCTCTTATTTAAGCCGTATATGGCTACCATAGCATAAGCACGTTTGGTTACTCGCTCCAGGTCGCTAAGTGCCCCTGTGGATACTCTACCGAAAACAATTTCTTCTGAAGCACGTCCGCCCATGATGGCACAAAGTTCATCTTTGATTTGCTCTTCGGTAGTAATCAATTTTTCTTCGGGTAAATACCAAGCTGCCCCTAGAGAGTTTCCGCGGGGAACAATTGTAACTTTGACTAATGGATTAGCATAGGGTTTAAGCCAACTTACTAGGGCGTGCCCTGCTTCATGATAAGCGATTACTTTTTTCTCTTCTGGGGAGATAACTTTATTTTTCTTTTCAAGTCCACCGATTACTCGGTCTATGGCATCTAAGAAGTCTTGTTTGTCTACAACTTCTTTGTTTTTACGAGCTGCAAAAAGGGCTGCTTCATTGCAAATATTGGCAATGTCTGCCCCTGAAAAACCTGGGGTTTGAGCTGCTAAAAAGTCAACGTCTAAATTAGGGTCATATTTTATTTTTTTGAGGTGGACTTCGAAAATTGCTTTTCTTCCTTTAATGTCAGGCAGTTCTACGGGAATTTGGCGGTCAAAGCGGCCAGGTCTGAGTAAGGCACTATCTAGCACATCAGGGCGATTGGTAGCGGCCATTACGATAATTCCTGAATCTGTTCCGAAGCCATCCATTTCTACTAAGAGTTGGTTGAGAGTGCTTTCTCTTTCATCATTACCGCCTAAAATTTGACTGCGCCCGCGAGCTCGCCCTACGGCATCTATTTCGTCAATGAATATAATGCAAGGTGCTTTTTCTTTGGCTGTTTTGAAAAGATCTCTTACTCTTGCTGCACCTACGCCTACAAACATTTCTACAAAATCAGAACCACTTAGACTGAAAAAAGGTACTTGAGCTTCACCTGCTACTGCTTTTGCTAATAGCGTTTTGCCTGTGCCTGGAGGACCTACTAATAACGCTCCTTTGGGAATTTTGCCGCCTAAACGAGTAAATTTTTTGGGATTTTTGAGAAATTCTACAATTTCTTGTACTTCTTCCTTAGCTTCATCTAGTCCTGCTACGTCTGCAAAGGTTACTTTGACCTGGTTGTCTTGGTCAAAGAGCATGGCTTTGTTCTTGCCGATATTGAATATTTGACCTCCTCCCCCTGCACCCACTCTGCGAAATAGCAAAAACCATAGTGCCACAGTAATTCCTATGAAAATCAACCAAGAAACTACCGTGTTGACCCATTGACCCCTTGTTTCTGTTTTATAGGGTATTTTCTTTTCTTTCAAGTACTCTTCAAACTTTTCTGCCGATACAATTTTAAAGTGCATATTGGGGGTAGGTTCTCCCATAAAATTCGTGTGTGTAGCGTACTTACGGTACTTTTCTAACTGTACAGCCTTAGTGGTCAGGTACACTTCTACTAGTTCATTATTCACAATCACTACCTTTTCTACTAGTCCTTGTGCAACTAATTCATCACTAAACATTTGATAAGAAATTTCACGGTTTGCCGTGTTTGTATTAAACATGGTAAGTTGCACCAGCACCAATATCATGATAATGATGCCGTATATCCAGTATATAGCTTTGCTTGCCTTTTTGTTTTTTTGAGGATTAGGTGTATTCTCTGACATATCAAAATTTTTTATTCAAATTAGATACCAATAGGATTTTTTAAGAATGCCTACTAAATAACACACAAATATCTTAAAAAATTCTGACACTAACACTGTCAAATTTTCATTTTGGCTGTTTTTGCAGAATTTATGTGTTTCTGCTTCTTTTCTTGAAATATTACATTGTGTTAATACAAAAGTACTACATTTGCATTACTATATGTTTGTTTCACTTATGAAGTTAAGCATAATCTCAATTCTGCTTGCTTTTGTTTTCGTACAAGGTGCAATAGCCCAAATTAGCAGTATTGCATCAGTAAGAGCAGCGCATGCTAGTCTACCTCCAAACGGTACAGGCAGCGCTGTAACTGTAACGGGAATTGTAATGAACGGTTCTGAACTAGGGAACATTCGCTACATTCAAGATGGTACAGGAGGAATTGGAGTATATGGCACAAGCTCTATGGTAACTTCTTTACAAAGAGGAGATAGTATTATTGTATCAGGTACGGTTAAAAATTTTAACTCTCTACTAGAAATTGATCCTGTAACTTCTGTAACCGTTGTAGCTACTAACAGACCTTTATATGCCCCTGTTAATTTTAATCTACCCTTTACACCTGCTTATGCTGAAGCTTACGAAGGAATATTAGTACGTCTCAATGGTGCTACTTCTATCACAACTACCAGTGGAAGCTCTTTTACTAGCTTTGCAGGCAATACTAACTACCGCATAAACGGGGATCCTAACTATATTTTGAGAGTAAATAGTGCTTCCACAGGTCCAAATGGAATTGTAGGAAAAACGCCCCCCAGCAGTAACTATGATGTTATTGGAATAATGAGTCAATTTAGTCCTTCAAGTACAAGCACAGGATACCAACTTTTACCTCGCCTGATTGATGATTTTGTTATACCTGTTCCTTTCATAACTATCAATCCTTGGGCAAGCAATATCACTACAACCAGTTTCACTGTTAACTTTACTACACAGAACCCAGGTAACACCGTTGTAGAATACGGACTTACTCCTGCATTAGGTTCATCGGTAAGTAGCAGTACTTTAACCACTAACCACAGCATTAACATTACAGGTTTAACTCCCGCAACCGTGTACTATGTAAGGGCTTCCTCTACTAACTCTCATGGAACTTCTACTTCACCTATCGTACCTTTAATTACTGCATCTAACTCTTCGGGTACAATCAAAGTATACTTTAACAATAGTGTGAACACTACTTATGCGTTCCCTGGCAATAGTGCTACTGTTTTACCAAGTGCTATTGATGATACTATTATCGCTTACATTAACCGTGCAAAATACTCTATTGATATTGCTATCTACAATTGGGGTAATGTAGGTATTTCAAGTATCAGTAACGCAGTCAATACTGCTTATGCTAATGGTAAACAAGTAAGGGTAATATATGATGGCAGTACAACTAGTGCAGGCATATCTGCACTAAGCAGTGCCATTCCTAAATTAGCCAGTCCGACTTCTTCTAGCTACGGTATAATGCACAATAAATTTATCATCATTGATGCAAACTCTGCTGACCATAACGATCCAATTGTGATTACAGGTAGTACAAATTGGACTGATGATCAAATTAACAATGATAAGAATGCACTTGTCATAATACAAGACAAAAGTTTAGCTTTGGCTTACAAAATGGAGTTTGAGGAGATGTGGGGTAGCAACACAACCACTCCTAATCCCTCTGCATCAAAGTTTGGTCCTTTCAAAAGTAATAACACTCCTCACCATTTTAACATAGGCGGTAAGTTGGTTGAATTATATTTCTCTCCATCAGACAATGTAACTAGTAAATTGATTGAAACTATTAACAGTGCAAACGAAGATTTTCAAGCAGCTACTATGCTTTGTACAAGAAGTGATATTGCGAATGCAATTAAAAACAAACACTTATCTTTATTAGCTAACGGTGATAGCTGCTCTGCTGTAATTCTAAATGATACCGCTAATGCTAGCGGTCCTTATTTTACTATGTATTCAGGATTAGGTAAAAGACTCAAAATTTACAACGAGAATAGCTTTATTATGCATCATAAATACCTAATAGTAGATGCTTCTAATCCTACAAACGATCCTTTGGTTTGGGTAGGTTCCCACAATTGGACAAACTCGGCTGAAACCAGAAATGATGAAAATACTCTGATTATCCACGATTACTGGATAGCTAACCAGTTTTATCAAAATTTTGCATCTATATTTAACGCCAGCACACCAACTTCACGCACAGCATGTGTATATCCATACATTACATCTATGTCTACAAGTGATAACAAGCCTAGTCCGCAAAATGTAGAGATATATCCCAATCCTACTACGGGACAAATTACGCTCAACATCAATAATATCAAAGGTGAAATTTTACAATATGGGATTTGGGATGTACAAGGTAGAAACGTTATTTTATCTGAACCTATACGTTACTTAGGTATTTATCAAGTACAGTTAGATATTTCTCATCTTCCACAGGGAATATATCTCATTAGAGTACAACAAGGTACTCAGTTATCTACTTACAAAATTTTATTGAGTTATTAAATTGCTTTAGCGTCAATTAGATTTTTGAATTTTTAAGTATCATAGTAGTGGGCAAAATAAAAACCCCACTACTTTTTTATTTTGTAAAACCTTGAAAACCAAAATTTTAAAAGTTTTTTAATAAAAAAAAGAAACTTAGGTACACAATGTATTGTAAAAGATGCTATATTTGCAATAGTATTTAGTGTAATTGTGCTATGTGTAAATTATCTAAAAAATTAAAAGTCTTTCTTACTCTGCTGCTTATTGTGTTTATAGAACCTGCTTTAGCGCAGGTAAGCTTGACAGCAACAGGAGGAACGCTCACAGGAACTTATGCTACTTTAGGCGCGGCGTTCAGTGCTATCAATGCAGGTACACATCAAGGTGCTATTACCATTAATATCAATGGTAATACTAGCGAGGGTGCAACACCTGCAACCTTGAATGCAAGCGGCTCAGGTTCAGCTAGCTACACAAGTGTAACTATTAGACCTACTGTAACAGCTACCATATCAGGTACTCCCCCTGCTAACCGCGGCGTAATTGAGCTTATTGGCGCAGACAATGTTACTATTGATGGAGATATCATCCCAGGCGCTCCCGTGAATAGAGATTTAACTATTATCAACGCAAACCCTCACAGCACGAATAATACAGCTGTTATTCGTCTAGTGGGTAGCTCTACTGTAGGCAACTGTTCAAATAACACTATTCAAAACTGTGTAATTATAGGAAACTTTGACGCTACTTCGCTCTATACGACTAGCAACTACCATGCAGGGATCTACGCTGCAAATGGAAGTACTACACCTACTATCACTAACACTAGTACAAGCGGTATAGACTATGATAATCTTACTATTCATAACAACGAAATTAGAAAAGCATATGTAGGAATTGCGGTACGCTCCTCAAGTAGCACAACAGGCGTCAATGATAATCTAACTATTACAAATAACATAATAGGTTCTAACATTCCTTCTGAATACGTAGTATTTAGAGGTATTCACTTAGAAAATATTAACGGAGGTAATATCAGTCAGAATGAAATCTTTAATATTCGCCTATCTGCATCAGTAGGAACAAGCAACGCCGGTATTGACCTATTTGGTACAGGTACAAATAACGTAAATATCACGCGTAACAAGATATGGGGAGTAGCTTCCCCAAGTTCAAGCGGATGGGGTGCGTACGGTATTAATGCCACTGCAGGTACGAATACAACTATTGCAAATAACGTAATTTACGATATCACTACCACACATTATTCTCCTATTTCCCAGACTTTTAATGCTTTTGGTATTCGTTTAGGCGGTGGCACAGGATACAAGGTATGGTACAATAGTGTTCATATTTATGGTGATTACAGTAGTGGTCCTACCACGACAGGCTCCGCATCTGCTGCTTTATGTGTAACATCAACAACGGTTACTGGAGACATTCGTAATAATATTTTTGCAAATAAACTTACTGCTTCAGGTAGTACAGGTACAAAAGAACACAAAGCAGTATGGTTTCCTACTGGCTTTAACTTTACTACCGTAACCATTAACCACAACTCTTACAACATACCTGCTGCTACCGCAGGAACAGAGCATTTTGTGGGTAAAGTAGGCACAGCAACGGGAACTGGTAATTCTAATAACCTTGCCCAATGGCAAACTACTACAGGGCAGGACGCAAACTCCGTACCTGCGGCAAATACCAACGCACCTTTTACTGCTGATAATGACCTGACTATTCCCACCAATACTAATACACCTATTGAGTCTGGTGCTACTCCTGTAGCAATTACTATTGATCACGATGGATTCACACGCCCTAAGCCAGGTTTAAATCCCAACCTTGCCCCTGATATAGGCGCTTATGAATTTGACGGATTAAATGGAGTTGCTAATGATGTAGGAATACTTAACCTTGT
>JANWVW010000162.1 GCA_025056095.1 Bacteroidia bacterium | reverse complement strand
AAGCGATAGCGTAGCCCGAAGCACGCCGACCTTGTGGGCATGAGCGCAGCGAAACGCCCACAAGGGCACGCCCAAAAGATAAAAAAATAAAGACTTAACTTTCACATATTCAGTATCAGCACAAATTTAAGGTTTTGAGTAGGTAATGTTTTTTGTATTTTTGAAGCGAAACCAATACTTTGCTTCCAAAAACATGAATGTAAAACTATCACTACTACTAATAATAGCATGTGTTACTACCAAGAGTAGAATTTCATTAGCACAGTTCCCTGGAGGAGTAGGTACCCTTGGCACCACAGCAATACATAAAGATAGTAGTATTTTCATAGCTTGGGCTACTCAATGCACAGTTACTCGGGGCTATGTAGATATAGCTAACCCTAGCATGGGAAACGTCAGTTTTGGAAATGATACCTTAGCTTTGGGAAAAGCAGATAATAAAGTTGTCAGCTTAGGGGATAGAGGTAGCGCAATAGTTTCTTTTAATTTGCCCATTAAAGATGGACCAGGATTTGACTTTGCCGTGTTTGAAAATGCTTTTAATGATACTTTTTTAGAACTTGCCGTAATAGAGGTTAGTTCAGATGGAGTTAATTATTTTAGATTCCCTGCATACTCAAATACTCAAACTCATACACAAATAGGTCCTTTTGATAACGCAGGCGACCCAACTAAAATTCACAATTTAGCAGGAAAATATAGAGCTTTGTACGGCACTCCTTTTGACCTTTCCGAAATTGCCGACCACTCTTTGTTGGATAAAAATAACATTAAATACATTAAAATAATAGATGTAGTAGGTAGCATCAATCCTGCTTATGCTACGTACGATGTACAGAACAATCCTATAAATGACCCCTATCCAACTGCTTTTAATACAGGCGGTTTTGATTTAGATGCTGTAGGGGCGATACATATTAACACTGAAAGTTCTTTACTGCACAATCTTATTACAGAAAATAAAATTCGTGTTTATCCTAATCCATGTATAAATGAAATTTTTATTTCATCAGAATTGACTCTCAAACAATTATGCGTTATAGATGTACAAGGTAAAGTATGCTACAAAGCTACACTCACAGCTGATTCAATACCTTTTCATGCTGACTTATCTTTTTTACCTGAAGGTATGTATATTCTGATACTACAAGACGAAGCAAAGGAACAGATACACAAAGCAAAGCTATTGAAACAGAACTAATTTATTTTTTGGCAGGAGTAGTAGAGTTATTTTTCTTGTTCGGTGCAGCTTTTGGAATGACAAACTTTTTCTTTTTTTCATCATAGACTATTTTAGATTTATTTGCTTCGTACCAGCGCTTCCAAGCCTCAGGAGTTTTGAGAGGAGATTTTAGATCAATAATTTTATTGAGGTACTCAATAGTATAGTTATCAGGATTGCAGTAGTAACCCGAAACCAAAGGATCTTTGGGTACAGATTTAAGCTTATATTGTTCAAGACAGGTATTTATATACTGTGTTTTCTTTTCGGAAGGGTTCAAAGTACCTATTAGAATTTTCAACACTAATGTGTCTTTTAGACAGGCTAGAGTTTTTGAGTTATGAATTTCTTCGGGAATAGCCCCTGCGGTTTTACCTTTATATAATTCTGTCCATTTACGTGCTAATTCATCTAAAGCAAATTGAGTGGAATTTATTTTAACTAATCCAAATCGTACGCCATATATATACCTTAGTATCCAGTTCGCTTTTCCTGCTACATTAAAGAGGTCATCGTCTATAATAATCCCCCGCCCTTCAAAGACCATATCTCCGCTAGCAATCCGTTCCCATATAATCAGTTTGTAAGTTTCTGTCATAGGAATCACTTTGTTTTTTCTAACGAGTTGTATCAATTCTGTAATAATCGTAGTATCCCCTAGATTGTATCTATGCCTTGCCCCATAAGATAGAAAGAACAGTTGCGACCAAGTAGTATTATTCTCTATCATATTAGCAATTTGCTTGCTTGTCCAACCTTTAGCAGCCTCATACTGGTAAGGTGAAAAATTTTTAATATCCTTTTGCGCATTCCATTCACCAAGTATGTCATCTGCACATACAGAATATGGTAAAAGTAAAATGATACCAATAATGACATTTACTAGCCTACCTATATACATAGCACTAGAACCTAAGGACACAAATATCTTACAAAAAATTAATTTTAGCAACGAAAGAAAATTAAAGTATGTGATTATGAGTACTTTGACATAATTAACTAAAATTTTGTTTTGCTATTTTGGAACTTACTCTGTATTTTTGTAAAGTAAGTATAATTCATATACCTTATGAACTGGAAGTTGTCATTCTTAACTTGCTTGCTTTCAATTGGCTTTTTTAGTTTTGCACAGCAAAGAGTAGCTAAAAAAGCAGAGCCGTACCATTCTAATGAAGCAACCCATAGCCATGTAACAAAGCGTACGTGCGGTACTATGGAACACCACGAACACCTGCTCAAAACAGATCCTAACTACAGACGCAACTTAGAAAACATTGAACGTTTTACACAAGAGTACATCAAAAATAATCCCACTGCTAAGACAGGTACCATCATCACTATTCCAGTGGTATTCCATGTTGTGTATAGAACTGCTGCGGAAAATATCCCTGATTCTCGTTTGAATGAACAGTTAGATGTACTTAATAAAGACTATGCTAAGCAGAACTCCGACACTAATTTAGTTCCAGCAGTTTGGAAGTCCTTACATGTGGATACAGAGATTCGCTTTTGCCTTGCTCAACGTGATCCAAGTAACAATCCCACCACGGGGATTACCCGTACCTCTACAACTAAAACGTCGTTCAGTGTACTTGCCAACGATGTTAAATACAACTCTACAGGAGGAAAAGATGCTTGGAACACTTCTAAGTACCTTAATATTTGGGTCTGTAACTTAGGTGGTTCTGTGCTAGGCTATGCTCAGTTTCCTGGAGGACCTGCAGCTACAGATGGAGTAGTACTGGACTATCGCTTTACAGGAAAAACAGGAGCACTTGCTCCTTATAACAAAGGTCGTACAGGTACGCATGAAGTTGGGCACTACCTAAACTTACGCCATATTTGGGGTGATGACCCAGGGTGCTCCCCTGATGATTTTGTAGCAGATACTCCAACACAAGCAGGAGAAAATTATGGCTGCCCTACATTCCCCAAAACAGATGCTTGCCAGCCCAGCGCCCCTGGAGTAATGTTCATGAACTATATGGATTATTCTGATGATGCTTGCTTGTGCATGTTCACCGCAGGGCAAAAAGCCCGTATGCAAGCAGCATTAGCAGGACCTCGTGCATCTTTAACTACCTCAATGGGTTGTGTACCTGTAACTTCTGGTGTACCTAACGCAGATTTTGTAGCCAGCATGACTACAATACCTGTGGGAAGTTCTATCAACTTCACGGACCTATCCACAGGAGTTCCTACATCTTGGTCATGGTCATTCCCTGGAGCTACACCTTCTAGCTCTACTTTACAAAACCCCACTGGAATTACATACAATACCGTGGGAACATATAGCGTAACCTTAACTGTGTCTAACTCTCATGGTACAGACACAGAAACTAAGGTAAACTATATAAATGTGGTCAGTGCTACATGTGATACACTTAATCTCCCATTCCCAGGTACTCCTGTTATTTATCTTGCTAGTAGTGGCGGCTATGTAGCTGGTTCTAATGCCTATAGCGACCAATCTAAAGCAGATAAGTTCACGGGCTACCCTAGTTCATTAAATAAAGTAACAGGCGTAATTTTCATGTTTGGTAGAGGATACAGTTCAGGCGCAGGACATAAAGTAAACGTCCGTTTATGGAACAACTCAGGTACAGGTGGAAAACCAGGTGCAACACCGTTAATTTCACAAAACTTGCTTGTATCACAAATTCAATCCGATGTAACGGCTATGCAGCCGACCATAGTAACCTTTAGCTCCCCTGTAACTGTAGGAACTACATTCTATGCAGGATTTAGTTTTGATATGGCAGGACTCAACTACGCCCACCCCGCTGATACTGTTGCCCTAATAACCAATACTGATGGGGATACAAATCCTGCAACTGCTTGGGAACAATGGAACGATGGCACATGGTATGCTTATGACGACTCTAATTCTTGGGGATTAGAAGTGGCTCATGCAATCTTCCCAATAATATGCCCAACCTCCTCATTTGCAGATCAAGCTCCTGTAGACAACAGCTACGCACTTAACGTAATACCTAACCCTAACAACGGTAACTTCCACATTATATACGATGTACAAAATGGTAAGAGTTTCAAGGTAGAAGTGTTGAATGCTCTAGGTCAAGTTGTATATACAGATACACCGAACAACTTTACAGGCTTATACAACCGTACCGTAGATGTATCCAAGTATAGCAAAGGTTTGTACATGGTACGTATAACCGACGGTAACAGCTTTGCTATCCGTAAAGTTCAGGTACAGTAAAGTATTCTTAGGCGTATCTCACAAAGCCACCTTATCAAAAAGGTGGCTTTGTTATTTTGAGGTTACTTTGTACATATTTGCACTATGAAAAGAAAAAAAATTGGCATCATAGGTGGGGGACAATTAGCTTTAATGCTGATTGAAGCTGCTATACCTTGGAATATCCCTTGTAACATTTTGGATTCAGAAGGATGTAGTGCAAGTCCACTTGCAGATACACATATAAAGGGCAGTCTGTACGACAAAAAGGCTATACAAGCACTTGCAGAGTGCTCTGATATACTAACTTTTGAAACTGAACACTTTGATGTAGAAGCCGTAATAGAATTAGTGAAAACAAACCAAATAGAATGTATTCCATCACCGGAAATCTTGTATACTATTCAAAACAAACACAGGCAAAAACAGTTTTTTGAAAAACATAACCTTCCCACAGCACCGTTTGTATCTGTCCAAAGCCCCAAAGAGTGGATAAAAGCTGCTCAAGAGTTAGGTACAGATATATTTGTAGCAAAGCTACACACAGGCGGTTATGATGGCAAAGGTGTACTTGTCTGTGAAAAAAATAACATCCAGCAAGTCTTTGATGCCCCCTGCATTATAGAAAAATACATTCCTCGAAAGCATGAAATTGCAGTAATAGTAGCCCGCAACAGAAAAAAAGAAGTAGTTACCTATCCTGTTGTAGAAATGGTTTTTGACGAAGAAGCCAACATATTAAAATATCTAATTTGTCCTGCTCGTATAGATAAAAACCTATCTACAAAAGCACAATCTTTGGCAGCACAAGCTGTAGAATATCTCAATGGAATTGGAATTTTTGCCGTTGAAATGTTTGTTGCGCAGGATAATACGCTCTTACTCAATGAAATAGCACCTCGCCCCCATAATTCAGGGCATCACACTATTGAGTCTTGCTACACATCACAATATGAGCAACTACTGAGAATAATACTAGACCTACCTTTGGGCAGCACAGACCTTATTCAACCTGCTGTAATGTTAAATTTATTAGGAGAAAAAGGTTATCAAGGAGTGCCTTATTATGAAGGTATAGATGAAGCTTTATTGATTGAGGGCGTGTATGTGCATCTTTACAACAAATCCCAAACCAGAAGTTTGCGAAAAATGGGGCATGTAACAATAATAGACAAAGATATACAAACGGCTATCCAAAAAGCGCAGCAAATAAACATAAAAGTAAAAGCAAAGCAAAACTGATGATTATTAAGCAATATTTTGAACTTAACGAACTACAAGTTCGCCAATTTGAGCAATTTTATCAAAAAATTACTTTTTGGAATGAAAAAATCAATTTAGTTTCTCGCAAGGATATTCCACATTTGTGGACAAGGCACATTTTGCACAGTGCAATGATAGCTAAAATTATTTCTTTTGCACCTAATACAAAAATTCTTGATGTAGGTACAGGGGGAGGGTTTCCAGGCATTCCTTTGGCTATTCTTTTTCCTGATTGTAACTTTACTTTGGTAGACTCTATTACCAAAAAAATAAATGCTGTACAAGACATAGTACAGAGCCTTGGGTTACGTAATGTAAAAGTTCAGGTCATACGCGCGGAGCATATACAAGAGAAGTTTGATTTTGTAGTCAGTCGTGCTGTAGCGCAGTTACCTCAATTTTATGCATGGGTCTATCAAAAAATTGACTTAAATTCTAAAAACACCCTGAAAAACGGAATACTTTATCTAAAAGGTGGGAAGATTCAAAATGAAGTTGAGCAATTAGCTTTGCCCGTTACAGTTTATAGTTTAGCTCATTTTGCAGACGATGAGTTTTTTTCCACAAAGTATTTGGTACACGTTCCTGTTGTCAAATAAAAACGGCGCTCTTAACAAAATTTTTGTCAAGAACGCCGCCACTAAAACAACAACATGAAAACTTCGCCCTTCTACTTATAACAACGTTAAAAAATTATTTTTATTGTGTTTAGTGCAGAATTTTGGATATTGATTCAAGATTTTTCTTTTTTTTGGGCGTGCCCCTTGCTGACGCAAGGGTCGGGGCATTCCGCACTGCGCTTCGCTTCGGTGCTTCGCTAAC
>JANWVW010000161.1 GCA_025056095.1 Bacteroidia bacterium | reverse complement strand
CTTGTTTGAGCTTGAAGTACAAGTACTTACAAGCTAAAACTTGGTATATGAAACAAAGAAACGATGGATTCAGAGATCCTTTGCGTGAGGCATGCGGAGGGTGGGCGTTAGCCCAGTGCGTAGCGCAGCGCAGCACCGAAGCGATAGCGTAGCCCGTAGCACGCCGACCGTGTGGGCATGAGCGCAAGCGAAATGCCCACACGGGCACGCCCAAAAAATTAAAAATTAACTTTAATGGCTAAGAAATTCAGCTACTTAGTACCTAATTTAGCCGCAACAGCATCTGTGATATTGTGTCTATTATTCGTATAGATAATGCTTGAATTGCCAGATAAATCTAAAATAATGTCATATCCCTTCTCATCAGCTACTGCTTTGATAGCATCGTAAAGTTTGTCTTGTAAAGGCTTAATCTTTTCTTGTCTTTGCATGAATAACTCACCATTTGAACCGAATTTTTTAGCAAAAAATTCTTTGGCTTCTTTTTCTTTGGCTGCAATTTCATCTTGCTTTTTCTTTTTAAGTTCAGGAGTTAATAGGGGCTCTTCGGTGCGATAAGCTTCAAATAGCTTATCTATCTCTTTGCGTTTAGCTTCTAATTCATTTTTCCATTGTTTAGAAAGCGCATCTATGCTGTTCTGAATATCTTTATATTCAGGCAAACGCTCTAAAAGTCCTTGGGCGTCTACGTAGCCTATTTTTTGGGCAAAACTACTGTGAACGAATACTAACCCAAGTAAAGATATTACTGTGATATATTTTGCAATGTACCGCATATCCAAAATTAAAAAGTTTGTCCAATTGAAAAATGAAACTGGCTGCGCTGCATCCCCGGTGAAATAAATACATCATCGAATCGATAGCCCCAATCTAGCCCTAACTGACCAAACATAGGTAAGAATACCCTCACTCCAAACCCTCCTGAGCGATAGACCTCAAAAGGGTTGAACGAGCTAATTCTATTCCAATTATTCCCTGCTTCCAAAAAGCTAAGTACATAGAGCGTAGCCGTAGGTTGCAAACTAATTGGATAGCGCAGTTCCAAAGTGAATTTATCATAAATTATGCCACCTTGAATACTTAAATCCGAACCTTGGGCATATATGCTACCATTAGAATATCCTCTCAATCCGATAATTTCCCTACCATCAAGGTTAAATCCTGTAATACCATCTCCACCAACAAAAAATCGCTGCACTACGGGGATACCATTTTTAATATTGTACCAACCTAAGAATCCAAATCGTGCTTTGGGGGCTAAAACTAGATTGTCTACTATTTTTATATACCAAGAAAAATCAAACTTCCACTTATGATACTCTGCCCATTTGAAGCGCTGCTCTGCGGTAGTTTTACCTGTGAGAATAGAAAACGGTGGAGTAAGATCTAAACTGAAAGCAACTAATGAACCTGAACGTGGATAAATAGGCTGGTCAATTGAATTACGGCTAATCGTTTGCTTGAAGCTCAATAAGTTTATCCGCCCTGTATTGATCCCAAAAAAACCGCCTGCATTTTTAAGATTAAACAGTTGGTAGCTAACAGCTGCATTATATACAAAAAAGTTATCAGGAACTTTTAACCTGCGCCCAAAATCTACTGCATTTCCCCAAATTTTGATAAAGAAAGGGTCTTGGTTTCTAAAATTCTGTTGCACAGAGTAGTACGTAGTAACCGTAAGATTATTAGGCTGTCTTCCCCCCAACCAAGGTTCTGTAAAAGATAAAGAATAGCTTTGAAAAGGTCTACCATTAGCTTGTACATTGATAGATAATCGCTGTAAATCGCCCGAAGGAATAGGCTGCCAGGACTCAGCCTTAAAAAATTTTTTCGTAGAAAGATTATTGAGGATAAGCGCCACTGTGCCTACTACTCCCAGCTGTCCTCCCCAACCACCTTGCAGTTGTATTTGGTCCGAAGGGCGCTCCTCTACCTTGTATATGATATCTACCGTTCCCTTGTCAGGGTCAGGAACAGGAACAGGATTAATTTTTTCAGGATTGAATACTCCTAAATTAGCTAACTCTCTTTGGCTACGTATCAAATCAGAACGAGAGAACTTTTGCCCAGGTTGAGTAAAAAGTTCCCTGATGATTACTCTGTCATTTGTTTTGGTATTTCCTTCAATACTAACATTAGCAATTTCTGCTTGCGTACCTTCAAATACTCTCATTTCAATATCAATCGAATCACCCTCTACTTTTACCTCAATAGGTTCAACGTTAAAAAATAAATAGCCGTCATCCATGTATAATGAACTAATATCCGTACCATTGGGATTGTAATTTAGCTTCTCTTCTAAAAGCTTTCTATCATATACATCGCCTTTCTTTATTTTGAGAATAGCATTTAAGGTAGAATCGCTGTACTTGTAGTTGCCTACCCAAGTGATATTTCTAAAATAGTATTTACGCCCTTCATACACAGTAAAAACAATTCCTACATGCTTTTCATCAATCGTATAAACGCTATCTTTTAAGACTTTGGCATCTCTAAAACCGCGAGTATTGTAAAATTCCTCTATTCGCCCATAATCGTTTTTAAGTTCATCAGGTTTGAACTTAGTATTAGATAAAAATGAAAAAAAGCCTTGTTGGGATTTGTTCTTTATTTTTCTACGAAGTTTAGAGTGTTTGATAGAATCTGCATGCAAAAAAATAACTTCTTTTACTCGTACCCTTTTACCTTTCTTGATGCTAATAATCATTTTTTCGCTATTACGCAAAATAGAATCAGGTTGCAGCGTAACTTTAATTTGTACATTCATAAAACCTTTTTCGTGATAGAATTTTTCTATTTTTCTGTGAACCATGTCTAATTTAGCAGGTGTAATTACTGTACCTCTTGACAAACCCAATTTCTCTTTCAAATCATCTTGGTCAGACTTGCTAATTCCTTTGAAAGTATATCTAGACAGACGAGTTTGTTCTTTTACCTTGTAGGTCAAGTAGATAGTACCAGGACTTGCGAAGGTGGGCGGCGTAAATTGTTCCGCTTCTATTTTGATGTCGGAAAAGAGTTCAGCTTTCCACATAGCTCTCATAGCATCTACTATTTCTAGTCCGTAGGGCAAAGTAATTTCATCTCCAATATCTATTTTGGCTAATCTGATCAGCTCTTCTTTATTCGCTAATTGTGTACCTTCTACGGCAATTCCTAATACTTTGTACTTACCTGGCACTAGTTGTGTGCTTTGACTTTTTTTCTCTACTTTGAATTTACCTGCGAGTCCAATCTGTCCTAGAGCAAAATAGCTAATTCCTATGCTCAACAGAATCAAAAAAGACTTCATACTTTCTTTTATTTTGCAAAAGTAGCAAATATTTTGCTTGAAGCTTTTGTAATAAGCGCATTTTGTTTTAGACCAGGGTTAGATTTTAATTTTTTTGGCATGTCCTTGTGGGCTTTTGTCCACAAGAGCGGTGTGCTTCGGGCTACATGCGCAATACCCAGCCCCTTGTTGCGTCAGCAAGGGGCACGTCAAATATTTTTGAAGTAACCTGATAATAAATTCAAACTAAGTACATGTAACTCACTACCATACTATGGTCAGAGTATGGAGTTTTGTAGGTAAAAGTTTGTGCGGGCTTGAGTCTTCTGTCAGAAAAAATGTAATCTATCCGAAGAGGATACTTATCAAAAGTATAGCCCAATCCTTTACCTGACATAATGAAATTATCTTGCAAATCTCTCGTCATCTTCCAATACAAATGTGAATAAGGAGTGCTATTAAAATCCCCCGCTACAACAACAGGATGTTGACAAGATCGTATAGATTGTAATAGTAACTCTAATTGATACGTCCGCTTAATGGAACTTTTGATAAGCTGCTGTAACAAATAACGCCTTTTGTCAGGTGTATCATATTTGATTTTTCCTATTTCATGCTCATATTTTGGATTGTACATAAGATTGATAGACTGCAAATGAACGTTATAAACTCGCAGTTTAGTGTTTTTATATATAATATCAACGTACATCATGCCATTTATGCCGTTACTCTTAAAGGGAATAGTCCCTTTTTGAATAATAGGATATTTTGACAGTATCGCTAAGCCAAAATTTTCCTGAATACGGGGATAAAAAAACAAATACGGCAAATGAGCTGATCTTTGTAAGTACTGCAAAGGATTGGGAAAATTATAGGTTGAATTATATATACGCTTATAGTCCCATACTTCTTGCAAGCAAACAATGTCCGCTTGCTGCGCGGCAATTTCTTCAAGTAGTGCTTCTGTGCCTAGCTCAAAGTTTTTTACATTGTATGTTACTACTTTCAAAGCTTGGTCAACTGTTTTTTCTGAAAACCTAAAAGCATAAGTAACCCTATAATTCCGTATCCCTACTACTTGCAGCAATAAAAACACAAGCATCCAAGTAGTTTGCTTTTGCAATGCCGCCCATATCAAAATTATCCAAGCTCCCAACTGAATGTACCAAACCACCAAAGAAAACAAATAAAAAATACTTCCCTGTAAAGGACTGATGTATTGACTTACGTAAGAAAATGCAACTAAAATACTTACTGATGCATAAATAAAATGAGCTACAAAACAAAGCCACTTTTTACGTGCCATTTTTACAGGCAAATATTGAGAAATATTTTGTACTTTTGCTGTATGAGTTTGTTGTTTCTTAACTTGGGCGGAGGTGAAATAATTCTCATCTTATTGGTCATTTTGATATTTTTTGGAGCAAAGAAAATTCCCGAACTAGCCCGAGGATTAGGTCAAGGCATGAGAGAGTTCAGAAAAGCTTCCCAAGAAATTCAAGAAAATATTGAAAACGCAGGCAACTCTTTACCTGAAAACAAACCCGCAGAACCAAAAAAAAATACTAACAACAACAATGTAGAAGATGCAAAAATTGTAGAGTAGCTATTCCTTCACTCTTTGTAGCGCAGCTTTTGTCCTTCTTTCTAAACTGTTGCGGTATTCATAATTTTGATAGCTCAAAGCCTTTTGATAGCATGCTCTAGCATCGGATGTATTTTTTTGTAGTTCATAGATGGTTCCCATATAATACCAAGAAAAAGCTTCCATCCAAGAAGTTGGGCTAAGTCGTATTTGTGTAGCCTTTTTATAGTAAAGCAAAGCTTTGTCCCAATTTTTCTGTGCATGATATATTCTTGCCATGCGGTAGTACCATTCTAATTGCTCAAAAGAGGAATAGTACGAGAGTATTTTTTCATAAAACGCTATTTGTCGGATAGCCTGCTCATAGTATCCACCATCTGTATAGTTACGAGCTATGCGCAAATTTCTTTCAATGCTATTGAGAGGTCTTTTAAGCAGTTGATGGGCGTATTTTTGGGCTTGTTTATCTTCTTCTTGGTCAATACCAGTTAGTAACACACATTTTTGATAATACTTGACAGCATCTGTGCGGTAACCTTGAAGTTCATAGCACAAACCTATTTTGAAATAGCTATCTGCTTGAAATACATTATTTTGAACTTTTTCTATGTAAGATTGATAGTGCATAGCTGCTTGCTCAAAGTTATTTTGATGTAAGGCATACTCTGCCATCAAGTATTCTGTAAAAGCAAATTGAAAGTATTCTGCATTTTGGTTAAGCCTTTTGAGATTTTCAATTATGTATGCTCCTGCTTCATCTTGATTGAGCTTGGTGCATATCAGGGCGCAAACCGCAGCAATAAAAGGACTTTCGGGATAGTTTAGAGGCATTTGAGTGGCAATTTTAAAGGCTTTTTCACGCTTAAAAAATATATTCACGCATAAATATGCGTAAGCTAACTGCGCTTCTACTTGTTGGAGGTTACTTTTTTCAATACAAAGCAATAGTTCTTTTTCGCCTTGTGGAATAGTACCTTTTAATCCTAATGCATGTACTATCCAAGCATATTCTTGAGGAATGTTACCGATAGCAGTGTGCAAAATACCTAAAGTTTTGTAAGGTTCATAAAAGTGAGGAAATTTTTTTACACAATCTACTAACTTTTGATATCCTGTCCTTACTTTTCGTATAGCAGACCAATAATTTTTTTGTTGAATGTAGAGTATTGCCATTTCACAGTCCATTTCGCCTATTAAGTACTCTTTGTATGGGCTGCTTTCAGGAAGTTTTTCGCAATAGTATTGGACGTTTTCGTAGTAGTATTTGACTTTATGCTCATATCTTTGAGGATGAACTAACAAACATTGAATTACATAGCTATGAAATACAATATATTCTGCGATAGCTTTGTCTTCGGGAGTGTTTTTGATATATGGCAAAAATTGGTACAAGCGTTGGTATTGCATGTTTATCAAAAAAGTGTGTGCATCTTGCCAGGACAGAGATTGAGAGTAGGTCATGCATAAGTTCAATGCCATGAAAAGGCTTAAAAACAACGAAGGAATAATCTGCATTTTTGGAAAGGTTCTACAAAATTAAGTATTGGCTTGATGGTTTTTACAAAAGAGGTAATGATTTTAATTTTTTGGGCGTGCCCCTTGCTGCGCAAGGGTCGGGGCATTCCGCACTACGCTTCGCTTCGGTGCTTCGCTAACGC
>JANWVW010000160.1 GCA_025056095.1 Bacteroidia bacterium | reverse complement strand
AGCGATAGCGTAGCCCGAAGCACGCCGACCTTGCCCACACAAGCGCAAGCGAAGTGTGGGCAAGGGCACGCCCAAAATGATAATCTATAAAAGATTTATACAATTTTTACATTTTTTAGTAATTTTGTAAAGTTATACAAACACAAAAGCATCATTTGTCCTACGATGGAAAACGACGAAATAGAAATTACACCTGAATTTAGCCAAGCTCTATCTATCTTAACTAATCCTATCTACAACTGCGTATTTATCACAGGAAAAGCAGGTACAGGTAAAAGTACACTATTAAAGTACTACATTAAAAATTGCGCTCCAAAAGATAAAACCGTCGTTTTAGCACCAACAGGTATAGCTGCTGTCAATATTGGCGGGCAAACTATACACTCATTTTTTGGTTTTCCACTCCGTATTGTAGTAGAGGAAGATATACCAACTTTGAACGAACAATCTACTACCTACAAGCTCATAAACACAGTTGAAGTCATTGTCATTGATGAAATTTCTATGGTACGTGCAGATATCTTAGACGCGATAGATACTTACCTGCGCTTGAACACCACTAAAGGCTGTATTCCTTTTGGGGGTAAAAAAATGATATTTTTTGGCGATGTATTTCAATTGCCACCTGTACTACCAGATAAACAAGAGGAACAGAAAGATTTATTAGAAAAATTCAAAAAACGTTATCCTAGTCCGTATTTTTTTGAAGCACAAGTATTTAAAAAACAACATATAGAAGTGTTTGAACTTCAAACTATCCACAGACAAAAGGATAAAGAATTTGCAGATATTCTTAACAAAATACGCATAGCTGATGTACGTTTTTTTAATGATCCCCACTTAGATAAGCTTAATCAACGCTATCAGCCTGATTTCAAAATAAATTTTAACGATGATAGCATAAACATACTGACAAAAAACCAAGATGTAGAGCATTTTAATAAAACAGGTATTGCTCAACTTAATGGAAAAAGCTATGTTTATCGTGGGATTATTCAAGGTCAATTTCCTTTGACTAACCTCCCTGCTCCTATGGAATTAGAACTTAAGGTCGGTGCAAAAGTAATGTTTTTAAGAAATAAACGTATGGCTCTTAATCTTTTATATAAAACCGATTGCGATGAGGGGGAAGAACCCTACGAAATTATTGCTAATACAGGCTGGCAAAATGGGACCATAGGGCGAGTAGAGTACTTAGACGAAAATAACATTGTAGTAAGCATCAAAGATGAAGAAAGCAGCTCAAACCGTTTGGTTATCGTGGAAAAAGAGGTATGGGAAAATGTTAAGTATGAGTATGCAGAAACAAAAGAGAATGATAAAATTGAAAAAAAAATTGTCGCTACTGTATTAGGAACATACAGCCAATATCCCCTCAAACTTGCTTATGCCATTACTGTACATAAAAGCCAAGGTATGACCTTTCAAAAAGCAAATATAGATGTATCTTCGGCTTTTGCAGATGGACAAGTATATGTAGCGCTAAGTAGGGTAAAAAGCTTGTCAGGACTTTGCTTGCTAGCCCCTGTACAAGCACAAAAAATTACAGTAAATCCCCGCGTAATGGAATTTTATGAAAAATACATTAAGAAAAAGTAAACTAACCTCCTACTTTTTTATACTTTTGAAACGTGAAACAGGTTTTCATTGGCTTGGGCAGCAATATAGGCAATAAACATAAACACTTACATACCGCTATTGGACATATTCAAGCTATACCTCAAACCACTTTGATAGCCGTTTCTACTTTCTACGTTACTCCTGCTTGGGGGAATATACATCAAGAGGATTTTTTGAATGCTTGTGTACAAGTGCAAACACTTTTAACTGCTGATACACTTATGCGATACTTGTTAGCTATTGAGGAAGGTATGGGCAGAGTACGTTCAGAACATAAATGGCAACCGCGTATAATAGACTTGGATATTTTAGACTACAACCAAGAAGTTATTTGCACGGATATTGTTACTACCCCACACCCCTACCTTGACCAACGCTTGTTTGCCTTGTTACCTTTGCAAGAATTATTTCCTGCATATATTCACCCTGTATTGCGAATTTCTATTCAAGAAATGATTGAAAACATTAAGTCAAATCCTTCAAGAGAGGCTTACAACCTTACGAAAAGTTAAGTTGATTCGCCCTTGACAGGATTTAGTTTGTTTGGGAATAGCGTGTTCCCAATAACGCTGGCAAGCACCTTTCATAACTAACAAGCTACCGTTTTCTAAACAAATAGACAGTTTTAGTGTTTTATCAAATCTGTGCCTGAATTTGAAAACTCTAGGCTGCCCCAATGAAACAGAAGCAATCACAGGGTTTAGACCTAGCTCGGGTTCATCATCTGAATGCCAGCCCATAGAGTCTTTTTCATTTCTATACCAATTGATAAGCACTGAATTAAATGTATGCTTACAAAACGCTTCTATTTTTCGTTTTAAGGTTTCTAATTCTGAAAACCATTTTTCCGGCTTATTGAGGATTCCAGAATAAGTGTATTCTGCGTCAGCATCACCATACCACGCGCTTAATCTTGGACAGAGGTAAGTTTTTCCAAATAACTTTATTTTTTGCTGTTGCCACTTAACTTTATTTACAAAAATTTGATAGTAAAAAACACATTCACTCGGGTCAAGAAAATATGGGTAATAATATACCTCTCCATCTCGGCAGAGTAAATTTTGCATTTTTATTCTTTGATGAACTTTATAGTTTGCTTGGCATTGTTTGTACTAGCAGTAACAACATATAAATTGTTGCTCAATCCAAAAGTAGGGATGGAAATAAAGTTATCATGAGTAATGCTTTGATAGACCACTCTGCCCAATACATCAGTAATGACAATTTCTTTTTTACCTTGTGTTTCTATGCTAACGTTGAGATAGTCAGACACAGGATTAGGGTAAATTTGCACTAAATTGTTGAGAGATTTTTCTTCATCAACAAAAATGATATCGCCTACACGGTTGATAATCCAGTTGTTTGGATCTACGATGATATTAGTAACTGTGCGATACGTTTTTATTTTGAATACATTAACATTAGCAGTTTGATACAGTTTTACGATAGTATCCCCTGTGGTAGTGATAAGTTTGTATTCTACTAAACCTTTGAACAGTGGAGTTTTAGCTGGTGCAGAGGTAGTTTGTATGACTGTAATTTTGAGCGTATCAGGGTGAGTTTTTACATACTTGACATTATAAGTAGGGTAGCCTTCACCAAAATACCATTGATTAAAAAAGTCTGTAAAATCTTTACCTGAAACTGTTTCAGCTACTTGCTTAAACTGCAAGCCTGTTGCTACGCTATCTTTGTATAAAGTTTGAAAATCTTTCAGAGTTTTGAAGAATAAAGAGTCATTTTGCATTTCAAAACGAAGATTATGAATAATAGAAGCCCCTTTTCGGTAGGTTAATCTACCATCAAAGATGCGATAGGTATTGAAGGATTCGGATAAGGGTACATATACGCTGCCGTCAGGTATTTTCATTACACGGTTATGAATAGTATCCATCAAAGCTTTTGCAGACATGCTCATCAAGGAAGGTAAAAATTCAGCCATTAAGTATTCCGAATAGGATGCGAAACCTTCATTTATCCAGATGTCGTTCCAAGTAGCACAAGTTACATTATTTCCAAACCATTGATGGGCTAGCTCATGTGCGGTAATAAATCCTTCAAAAAAGCCTTGTGTAGTCATTGTTTGGTGTTCCATACCTCCGTTGAAAGGTGCCATACAATGCCCGTATTTTTCTTTGTAAAAAGGATATAAACCAAATAGATCGGACATTTTTTCAAGAAAAGCTTTAGTTTTATCAATTTCAGACTTAAAAAAAGGTAAAGTTACAGGATTGTCATAAATAAAGTTTTGTATCATAATGGAGTCCCCTGCAAGTGCAGCAGGTTTTGCATATATGGTATAATCTACATAGCCTGTTATGGATAAAGAAATTAAGTAGTATGCGATTGGGTATTTAGATTTCCACTCATAGCGCTTTTTACCGCCTGGTAGGTTGGCTACATTTGTGAGTATTCCATTTGAACCTGCTTTATGTGCCGCATTTGTGGTAATAAAGACCCAACAAGAATCGGCTTTATCAGATAAAACCTGCTTGCAAGGAAACCATACTCGGGCGTTAAAAGGCTGCGACAAAGTGTAAGTTACCTGATTACCCCAAGTAGATGAAGTTCTGTTAAATATTCCCCCAAAAAACCCCGTAGGATTAGGAGGAGTACCATGGTAATATATCTGTGCATCAAACAAAGTATGTGCAGCTATAGAAGTGCCTAGTAGAACATAAACATGGTCATCCGCGTGAATAAAAGACTTGATATTACCGTTAATTTTGACTGAATCCACTGTCATGTTGCTAAGCAATTCCACCACAAAAGTATCCATAGTAACAGTAGCTTTTGCTTTTATAGTTACATTCCCTGATACAGTAGTGGAAGTGTTATATACTTCCAGGTCTAGAAAGTAAAACTTAACATCATACTGATGAACTAAGGGGCTTTGTGCATAAGTAATTTTGGCATTTTCAGTCAAAAACTTATCTACATATCCACACCTTTCTGTAGAGGTTTCAAAAGCATGTTGAGCATAAGCATAATTTGTTATGGCAAGCAAAAGAAGCCAAAATATATTTTGTTGCATAATCTATTGCACGGTAATTTTTCATTCAAAATTAAGACAAAAATTAACACAATTACTTCATCAATGTTTTTTACATTATTTTTAGTCAATTTTTACTTCTGAAATTGAAGTACGTTTCACCTCAATAATAATAAAAAGTTTGTTTAATTCAAAAACAGTTCGTATCTTTGTAAAAATTCATTCCTTATGAGAAAGCTAATACTTTGTACAGCTATTATTACTGTACTAAACTTGCTTAGCGTTCAAGCGCAAAGCACGTACCAGCCTGCCTTTATCAAGGGCACTAATATAGAAGAAGTTGTGTTGGGCGTGCTCAATTATGCTCCTGAAAAAATGGGAGTGTACAAAAACGCGCTTAATAGTTTGAGTGGCGTAGAGTTTATCAAGGTATGCCATAGCCAAAAAATATGGCTTTTGCATGTCAATAGAGATGTGCAAGCTAACAACACAGCCATTGAAAATGCTATCAAGTCCATTACGCCATCTGTTGAAATATACCACAAATGGGCAAATTTTGCAGATGTAGAATCTTTGTGTAGAGAAGAATTCCTTAAGCAATAAAAGTAGTCTAAAAACAATAAAAAATCTAATCCTAAACACTTATGAAAAAATCTGTATTCATAGCTTGCTTTTGTTTTATTTTAGGTTTGAGTTATACTCAAACCACACTGGTTGATCCAACTGCAGAAGGTGGGTTTGAGTTAGGTCCCACTTTTGCCGCTAATGGTTGGACTGTGGTTAACGGAGGTACAAACGAATGGTACGTAGGTGCAGTAGGTGTACCTTTTGCAGGTACAAGATGTGCTTATATCTCTAATACAGGAGGAGCTACCTATAACTATGATGTAAACTCTTCATCAGTAGTTCATTTTTACAGGGATATTTCTTTTCCTGCTGCAGAACCTAATATTCAACTTTCTTTCAGATGGAAAGGACAAGGAGAAGGTGGTTTTGATTATATAAGAGTTTATCTTGTACCTATATCTGTTACTCCTGTAGCAGGCATCCTACTTAGTTCTGGGCAAATAGGTGGTAATTTTAATCTTCAAGGCACTTACCAACTCGCCACCTTGAATTTACCCTGCAGTGCAGCAGGAACTACTATGCGATTAGTGTTCTCGTGGCGCAATGATGGCTCTATAGGCACACAGCCCCCTGGTGCTATTGATAATATTCAAGTTACTTCTGCCCCTGCACCTTGTAACTTAGGTGCAGGTGTAATCAATGTACCTGCTTTACCTTATTCCTCAGGCGCAGGTACTACTTGCGGACAAGGTGACGACCAGACTGGTAGTAATTCCGTAATTTGTGGTAATGGCAACTATTACGGGGGAGAAGATGTAGTTTGGGTATTTACCCCAACTGCACCAGGCGATGTAATTATTACACTTACTTCAAGTGGTACTTGGACAGGACTAATGTTATATCAGGGCTGCCCAATGAACTGCGGTACTTGTGTAGCCTCTGCTCAAAGTAGTTCAGGTAACAAAACTTTATGTGTCTCGGTTGTAGCGGGGCAAACGTATTACTTGATACTTGACTCATGGCCCTCACCTACTTGTAATCCATACTCTAATTTAAGCATTACGGCACCTTCTTCTTTATCAGTTGGATGTAACCTTAGCTATACTGTTTCTTCTATACCTTATGCCCCTGAAAGTTGGACTACAGGAACAAACGTCCCAGGACTTACCACAGATGACGTGTTTAGCTCTTCTTATGTTCCTATAAACTTTTCATTCTGCTTTGATGCTAATACATACACTCAATGTTTAGTATCCGCTAATGGGTATATTATTTTTGACCCTCCTACTGGCGCATGTAGCGCAAACATGCCTACTGGATCAAATGCAACCCCCGGTGGGTACTCAGGATGGAGCATAACCGCAAATAT
>JANWVW010000159.1 GCA_025056095.1 Bacteroidia bacterium | reverse complement strand
GCGTTAGCGAAGCACCGAAGCGAAGCGTAGTGCGGAATGCCCCGACCCTTGCGCAGCAAGGGGCACGCCCAAAAAATCAAATTATCTTACAGACCTAATCAGATTTTTAGCTTGCTCAATCCTGTAAAATAAAAGTTTGTCAAGGTACTTTGACTACCTCATCTTCGTAAATCCAATTCGCACGTATGTTGTATACTTTGGAATAATGTATTTTTTCAGGTAATTCTTTTTTTTCAAAGCTGCCACCGTTCCAAATTCCATCCGCGTTTGTATCCTGCACAAAAATAAAATGGTAGTTCCCTGGGGATAGATAACTAAACTTAAATGTTTCACCTTCTATTTTGTAACGAATACTTGGCATATCCACAGATGCAAAATAGCATATTTCATTTTCTTTTTTACCTTGTATTTTACCTGCAATGCCTCCAAAATTTTTTTCGGGTAAGACTGTAAAACTTTTAATGGTAGTATCCACATTTGAAGGTGCAGTCAAAAACTGTATGTGATAGCTTGTATTTTCTTGCCACACACCTTGCTTTGGATATATTTTAAGCATAAAAGCATTCGTATCTATGCGAAAAGGAATTCTATTTTTAGCTTGATAAATGTAAAACGATAATTTACTCCACGTTGTAGGGACCTCTGCGTAAAAAATGAGAGGCTCATTAGGGGCAATTGAATTTTTGAGTATTGTTACTTTGTCTTTCCACTTGGTTTTGACAGGACTTATTTTAAGAGTGTCTATCTTGCGTGCTCCTGTACTATCTACGGTACGTAGTATAAGCGGCTTTTGAAGGTCAATATCTGTAAAATACAGTTTTTTGTACTCATGCAGTATGCACGCTTTTTTATCTTGTAAATACACACTATCTGCAAAAACGCCCTTGGATAAAGTAACTCTTAAAACATTTTTGAGCGTATCAGCTTGCTGCACTTTTACAGGTGAATTGACATCATGCAGCAAGGTTAGTATAGGCTTTAAAGTATCTTTAACCTGAACTTTTTGTAATAGAATTGCAGTTTGTTCGTTGGGTAAATCTTTCTTGAAGTTATTGTTCAGGTCTTTAAGGGCAAATAAATAGTATTCGCCTTGCTGAATGTTCCTAAATTCAAAACTGCCATCTTCTTTGCTTTGAGTTATATAGTTGGGCAGCACTTTGCCTATGCTATCTATGGGTGTATTTCGGTAAGCACATACGTACATGTTAGGGATTTTTTTTCTCAATTCATCCTGTATTTTACCTGTAAGGGTTAATGTATCTATTTCGTTTCCTGTACTAAATACTATGCTTTGCGGAGGAAGCGGAGTTCCTGAATAATACTCTTGGATAGTGCCGTTAGTTTGTATAGTGTAGCAAGTATTAGGCTGCAATGGGCTTTTTAATTTTATTTCTATGGACTTAGCTTTGAGTTGAACTTCAGGTAAAGGTAATATAGGTGGAGAGATAAAAAACTCCTGTTGGGGATTGTTACATTTGATATAGGTATCAAACTTGAAAACAAATTTGGTAGTATTTGTGGGGACATTAGTAGCTTTATTTGCTGGATTTTGATAGGTGATTTTAGGGGTACGTTTAGGGACCTCTCCGCCTGTTAAGGGTACTACATTTGCGCAGCCTTGTAGCAGTAAGATTATTACCAAAAAATAAAGAGCGCGTTTTACCATTCAAATTCTACGGTAAATTGAATATCAGGGTGAATGCTTTTAGCTACGGGGCAAGTAAGAGCGGCATTTTCTAATATTTTTTTAGATTTTTCATCTAACGACAGAGGTGGAAATTTAATTTTTGCAGGAAGAGCAGCAATTCTGCGTGGATTGTTTGCCATAATTTTTTCTATTTCAATTTTAGTACCAGTGAGGTCAATATTCATTTCTCGGGCTTTGATGCCCATAATAGTCATCATGCAAGTAGCTAAGGCTGTGGCTACTAAATCAGTAGGCGAAAAACTTTGTCCTTTGCCATGATTATCTGTGGGTGCATCTGTATACAATTGAGTTTGTGAAGGTTGATGAGTTGCCAAGCACCGTAGCTCCCCTTGATACAAAACGCTCATTTTTACCATACTTACAAAAATAAAGCTATTTACTCTAAATATCTACCTAAATCCCCTTCTTGGGTACTAATAGACTTACGGTAGTTTTCACTATCTCCGCCAGAAAGTTTTTCAATCATTTCAGCAATTTCACGTTCAAAAATGGAACCTTTAAGGTCATTGTTATTTTGGATTTTTTTGAGTTCAGCAAGGGTTTTTTCTGTTGTATTTTGGCTCAAAGCCCTGACACAGTACACAGCTGTGGCAATGTCTTTTTCATCTTTTGAAATACTTTTAGATTTTATCCAACCTTTATCTATCCAAGAACCTTTTCTGCGCTTTCCTACTATTTCTGTCCATTCCCCCTGCCTACTGACAATTGCTATAATATCAAAAGGTTCAAAAGAATTTTGAGTTACGGTAGTAAGGTCAGGTCGGCTATAAATAGGAGTGTGATCTGTGATACAAGCCACCTCTGCGTTTGGAATAATTACTCTTGCGTCTGCATATCCTTCTTGGTTGTCTGATGTGCGTATTTTAACAAAAGAAACTTTACTTGTTTCATCGGTTTGCTGCTCACCTAAATAGGTAACTTTTTCTCCTAGCGCCAATGAAGTAATCCATTTTCCTTCTTTACGAGAGGGCTTAGTAAGCAAAGGGATTTTGTCATAAATACATATTGCTATACTGCCAGATTTTTTGTTATCTGCTTCATTTTCAATAGTATTTTCATTATTTTCTTTTTTGCCTGTTGGATGGCAGCTAAAGTAAAAGAATAATACCGCATAAAGTGCTAACCAATGTGTTTTTTTCATGTTCCCTGCTATCATTGTGTAAAATTACATTTTTATTTGACTGGATTATGTTTTTTGGACAAGCAAATTACTTCTTAAAAGTTTTAATGTATTCAAGAATAGACTGTACTTGCACTTCGCTTAAACTGCGGTAGGCAGGCATAACGCCTTTACCATTTAGAATAATATGTTTTTTTTCTGCTTCGCTTAAAGTACTGGTTTTTAAGTTTTTTGCCCCTGATTTACCTAATTCTCCATTTTCCCCATGACAGTTAGTACAGGCTGCTGTGTAGAGTTGCTTTCCATATTCAACTAACTGTTTTTGAACTAAATCTGATTGAAGTGTATCTTTGTTTGTGTTAGGTTCTATGTTAGGTGTAGGGACATGCTGTAAAACGACTTTAAGTTCTTTTTTGCTTATATTTTTATTGACTTCTGCCATGCCATAGCTAGCTATTACCAATACTATGCATAAAGCAGCTAATATCTTGTTATGTTTTTTGAAACCTATAATTCCTATCGGAATTGCCGCAAATACTAATCCTATCTTTATCCATAAAAAATGTGAAGTGTTGCCCGTATTGATTAACAAAATAATACCTGTAAGCAAAAAAAGCACACTGATAGCTATTTCAGGTATTTTGAATTTTTTACTAAAATGCTCTAAATTACCAATTTTGTTAGTAGTAAGTAGAACTAATTTGTATAGGTATATGAGTAGAAACGCTAATACACTCAACCAATGAACTTTTAACAAAACATGATAAGTATCTGCACTCATATTACAAAGGTAAAAAACTTTTGCGTAAGTTAAACGCTGATTTTTTCATCTATAAGAATAATTTTTTGCTACGAAAAACTCTATCGTCTTTTTTTCTCCATAAAAAACAAAACATAAGCAGAAAAACATAAAAATAGTGAAAGAATAATTGCTAAAAAATTATTGAAAAGTTTAGCTCCAAAATCTTTGAGGTTCATACCGTTACTCATAAAAAACCACAGAAATTGATACAAAATAACCAATGGAATAAAGTATGAGAGTATCCAAGCAGGACTACTTCGATTGAGGTCAAAATCTTTGTCTTTCTCTATGGTGGTTCTACCTAACAAAAATATAAGCCAATAATGTCTTAAATACATCAAGGTAGTGGCAGAGAAAGCATGATATCCCAAAGATTGTGTAAAAATATCTTGGAACAAGCCCAAACTAAATGCTACAAAAATGCCTATAACTCTACTTATTTGCAAGGGGAACATTAAAATAGTAACAATATACAAATTAGGTGAGGGGATTAAATCAATGTGAAGATGGTTAATGAATAGAATTTGAACTAAAAAAAGAATTCCATGTTTAAGCCACAGTAACCAGAATTTGCCTTGCATAGTAGAATGCTTTATTCATGTGGTAAAGTATTTTTTTCTATTTCTTCTAACTCTCCCCGAGTTTTGTGGTGTGTTATGTACACATCAGTCAAACGAGAGAAGTTTGTACTCAATGTAACTGTCAAGTCAAAAAAATTTGTACCTGCCTTTTGTACCTGGGCTAGTCTGCCGACTAAAATGCCATCAGGAAATATGTTTGCGTAGCTAGAAGTAACTACTACGTCATTGGGTTGAATGAGTACATGAGCAGGAACGTAGTTAAGCTTAGCCGTGGTAACCTTATCGCCTTGCCATTCTAATATACCTACAGAACCTTCTACACTGGTTTTTGCTCTGATTTTAGTATTTTTATTTAACACACTAGCTGCTACGCAATAGTTCTTACTCACAGCTATTACAATCCCTACCACGCCTTGCGCGCATATAACTCCATCCCCTTTAGCTACACCATCCTGACTACCTGCATTGAGAGTAATAAAATTGTATTGTTTATGTATAGTTTGATTAACTACTCGCGCAGGAATGAGTGTCCAATCCGAGCTTAGAGATAAACTATCGGGAAGCTTTGGAAAAGAAAGTCTGCGTATAAGATAGTTTTTATGCATCAACTCTTGCCGTAATCGCAGATTTTCGGCACGTAGAGCTTCATTTTCTTGGCGTGTGTAGTATCGTTTCATCAGCTTTGCTCGGATGGATTCTATGTAGCTATGAGTTACAGAAGTATAATTATGAAATGTCTCATTGTTTTTCTGATTGTATTGTACAGAGATAATAAGCGAAATAGTAGATAATCCCAACCAAAGAATTGTTACTCTAAAACGGAGCAAAAGCAGTAGTACATTTCGCATATTTTACATACAAAGTTAGAACTTTTTGTCTATCCTACTTTGGGGAGGGTTTTATTAAGGTATTCAGTAACATGCTGTATGTCTTTCAAGGTAATAGTTACTTTTTTGATATTTTTACCAGGTAAATCATACATGTACTCTAACATAATTTGTTCTACGATGCTTCTTAATCCTCTTGCACCGAGCTTCAAGTTATATGCTGTATCCACAATGTACTCTAATACATCGTTATCAAATTCCAAAGTAATTCCTTCCATTTCAAATAGCTTTTGATACTGCTTAATTATCGCGTTTTTAGGTTCAGTAAGAATGGAACGAAGCGCAGTTTTATCTAATGGATGAAGGTAAGTAATTACAGGTAAGCGGCCTATAAGTTCAGGAATAAGCCCAAATTTACGCAGATCTTGAGCTTGCACATATTGTATTATGTTTTCCCGATAGGTTTTTTGATTCAAAGTTTGAGTAAAGCCTATACTACCTGAATTAACTCTTTGTGCGATAATTCTTTCTATTCCTTCAAATGCGCCTCCGCAAATAAACAGAATGTTTTGTGTGTTTACTTGAATGAAACTTTGTTCAGGATGTTTTCGCCCGCCCTTTGGTGGAACGTTAGAAATGGTTCCTTCTAACAATTTAAGTAGTGCTTGCTGAACTCCTTCACCAGAAACATCGCGGGTAATTGAAGGATTATCTGATTTTCGAGCAATTTTGTCAATTTCGTCAATATATACGATACCGCGTTCGGCTGCGGCTACGTCATAATCTGCGGCTTGAAGTAAGCGAGTGAGTATAGTTTCAACATCTTCACCTACGTAGCCTGCTTCGGTAAGTGTAGTGGCATCTGCAATACAAAATGGCACATTTAAGAGCTTAGCAATAGATTTAGCTAATAGTGTTTTACCTGTACCTGTTTCGCCAACTAGCAGAATGTTACTTTTTTCTATTTCTACTTCTGAATCTGAACTATCTTGGTAGATTCTTTTGTAATGATTGTACACTGCTACGGAAAGAACTTTTTTAGCATGTTCTTGTCCGATTACGTATTGGTCTAAGTGTGCTTTTATTTGTGGGGGAGTGTATTCAAACCTGGGCTGTGTATTGGTGTAGTGATATTTTGGTTTTCTTTTAGCTACATTCAAACCAACCATTTCGTAAGCACGATTAACACATTCATCGCAGATGAAAGCATTATTGTTGCCTGAAATCATCAGATTAGCCTTATTTCCGCTTTTGCCACAAAAAGAGCAAAAATATCCTTGTCTTGTCATAGTGGGCAAAAATAGAGAATTTTGTATCAAGATATTGTGATTTTTGTGTGTATTGTGCTTGTGAGTTGTTGCAAGTCGGATATAAGTTAAGTAATGTTGTGCAAAATAGTGAGTTTTTTCTTTTTTGGGCGTGCCCTTGTGGGCATTCGCTGCGCTTATGCCCACAAGGTCGGCGTGCTTCGGGCTACGCTATCGCTTCGGTGCTTCGCTTCGCTCCGCACTGGGCTAACGCCCACCCTCC
>JANWVW010000158.1 GCA_025056095.1 Bacteroidia bacterium | reverse complement strand
GTTAGCGTAGCCCGTAGCACGCCGACCTTGTGGGCATGAGCGCAAGCGAAACGCCCACAAGGGCACGCCCAAAAAAAATAATTATCTTATTCGTTCTAATACAGCTATAAAAAAACCATCCGTATCATGAACATGCGGCAACAACTGTAAATACATCTTATTTTGCACCAATCGTTTTAATCTGCTTATATCCACAGGTAACTGTATCTCTGCTACTACCTGTTCTACAGATAAAGGACTAAAATTCGTATTGAACTGCAAAAATTTATCTACTACGGATTGATTTTCTTTCTCAAAAATAGAACAAGTTACATATATCAATCTTCCGCCTACTCGCACAAAACTTTGGTAAGTTTGTAAAATTTCTAACTGAACATTGGGCAAACGTTCTATATCTTCGGGACTTAGCCGAAGCTTTAAGTCAGGGTTGCGGCGCAACGTACCTGAAGCTGAACAAGGTGCATCTATCAGTACATAATCTACCTTACCTGTGTAAGCTTGTTTGAAAGCCTCAAATTTTTGAACTGTATCCAACAAGCGAATATTTTGTAATTGACTTCTACGAATTCGCTGCTTGATGTTACCAAATCGCTGTGGGTCTATTTCATACGCAAATACCGTTCCTTTTCCTTTCATTAAAGTGGCTATGTGTAATGTTTTACCACCTCCCCCTGCACAAGCATCCAATACGGTTTTACCTGGCTTGGGATTGACTAACCAAGCTACTACTTGACTACCTTCATCTTGCAACTCTATCCAACCTTTTTTATACGTTTGTGTTGTAAAAATAGGTTTTCTATGTTCTACTATCAAAGTTTCAGGGCATAAATTGCCTTTTTGAGCAGTAATTCCTTCTTTTTGTAAAGCATCTGTAACGGCATCAGGTGTAGCCAAATATGTATTTACACGCAAGTGGACTTTTGCATTTTGATTGAGTATAGTAAGCATCTGTATAACTTCGTCAACGGAATAACTTTGTAGTAACTGCTGCACAAACCAAGTAGGAAAAGCTGTTTGATAAGCAATTTTTTCAATCTCCGAAGTAGGCTCGTATTCTTTTTCTACTGCTTTGTCTATCTTTCGCCAAAGGTGTTGGGGATAATTTAATAGGCTGCTGATTATATTTTGTATGCTATCGGGCTTGTGTTTGCAAGATAAAGCCGCATATAAGCTAACAGGCACAGTTAAATTTTGACCTAAGTTTTGTTGTTTGAGTTGAAGTTCTATGCGCGGTAGCGTTCGTATGGCTTCGTATATCGTTTCGCTAATTATTCGCCTATCTGTGGCGCCCAAATACTTTTTTTGTTTGAAAAAGTAATGGAGAGAGATATCCGCAGGTTTAAGTTGGTAAAAAATAGGTTCTGCAATTTCAAAAATATGCGAAATGAGAAAAGACCACTTTTTTTGTTCCATTTTAATTCGTTTTTATGGATTTTTTAAGACTAACTTTGCTATACATTCTACATGCGCTGTTTGAGGGAACATATCTACGGGCTGTAAGCTCACTACTTGATAATGTTCTAAAAGCATAGATATATCTTTTGCTTGGGTTTCAGGGTTACAACTTACATACACAATAGTGTGAGGTTTTGCTTGGATAATTGTTTGAACAACATCAGGATGCATACCTGCGCGGGGAGGGTCTGTAATCAATACATCGGGTTTTCCATGTTGAGCAATAAAAGACGGGGTAAGAATATTTTTCATGTCGCCTGCAAAAAAAAGAATATTCTGATTTTGATTAAGTACAGCGTTTTGTATACCATCTTGTATAGCCGAGTCTACTAATTCAATTCCTATTACTTTGGCTGCCTTTTTAGCAACGTAATTGGCTATTGTGCCAGTACCTGTGTACAAATCATATACAATTTGATTGGGCTGAATATCTGCTAATTCAAGCACTTTTTGATATAAAGTTTGAGCTTGCAAAGTATTGGTTTGAAAGAAAGAAAGTGGACTAATACGAAAGACTACATTTTCAAAATACTCTGTGATGTATCCTTTTCCTGCAAAAACATGATACGTTAGGTCTTGATAGTAATCATTTAATTTCGGGTTGATGATATAAATCCAGGAAGTAATAAAGTCAAGTTCGTTTTGAAAATAGTGCAAAGCTTTGTTGATAGCATCAATATCCTGTTCTGCTACAATAAGAATAAACATAAAATCGGGGGTGGTATAAGACTTTCTCAATACGATATTTCGCCAAAATCCTGAATTTTTTTTAAGGTCATAGAAAGGTTTTTGAGTTTGTAAAGCGTATGCTTTTACTACACGTAAAATATGCGAAGTTCTTTCATCTAAAAGGTGGCACTCTTGAAGGTCTAATACTTTATCAAATCGTTGTGGGACATGCAAACCTAAGGCATTTTTATCTTGGATTGAGGTAGTTTTATCTTGTATTTCAGTTAAGGTCAGCCATTTTTCTGTACTGAATGTAAATTCCATTTTGTTGCGATAGTAGTAGGGCTGTGGTGCAGGAATGATAGGTAAAAAATTGAATTTGAAATGGGGTATAGCCTTTTCAAAAGCATGGACTACAAATTTCTGTTTTTGCTCTAATTGAGTAGCATAGTGGATATGCTGCCATTTACAACCGCCACATATTCCAAAATGAATACACTTGGGGGAAGTATGGGCTACGGAATATTGATGAACTTTTTGTACAGTGGCTTCGCAAGCGTTTTTTCTTACTCTGGTGATGCGAATATCTACTACATCATCAGGGGCAACATTACCTTTGACAAAAACAGGTACTTGGTGGATATGCACTAAACCCGTACCTTCATTTGTCATTTGGTGAATATGGACTTGCGAAAAAATATCTTGCTTTTTAATTTTCATAGGATAAAATTAACGGATTTTAAGAAACTTATGCATCTGAACAGATAATCGCCATTGGGGATGCTGTTTTACTAACTCTATACAATAAGCAATGTTTTCATATACAGGGACATCGCCGTTGAATTCAGGTGAAATAAAATAATGTTCAGCTTTAATTTTAGGTTGCGGAATAGCTTGCCCTACATGCCGAATATACCGAAGTTCTTGCACGCCATCAGGAAAATTTTGAGCTAATACGTGCTCTGCCACTTTGGGACTAACTGCAATATAGTCTATGCCTGCGGGAACTTTATTCCCTCCGTGAGTTTCAATGGCTTGTTTATAGCCTTTATCTTTGAAAAATTGTACAATTTGTGAGGTAAGCTGCAAGGTGGGTTCTCCCCCTGTCCATACAATCCACTGGCAAGGATAATTTTGAATGTTTTCATAGATTTGTCCAACAGTTAAAATTTTTCCACTTTCAAATTCTGTATCGCAAAAGGGACAGGTTTTATCACAATGGCTCAAACGAATGAATATAGAAGGGCAACCTACTCTTGCCCCTTCGCCTTGTAAAGTGTAAAATATTTCATTGACTTTCAATTCCATTTTCAAGCTTTTAGCCGAATTATACTTTCTAATTTGCAAATACTTTATTTATTTTTGACTACAAAGGTAAAAAATCAAATAGAATAGTACTTGAAATTTGTAAAGTGTCTTTGAATTTTTGTTTAATTTGCAAAAAGAGAATTTAAGCATATGGAAATAAGATATCTATTAGTGCTGTGCTTTTTAGTCGCACTACTTTCATCTATTGGAAATGTGTATGCTGCTCATCAATCTGTAGTGGCTTATCCCAAAGCTGAAAATCAAACTGTAAAGGTTGAACAAAAACACAAGTTATGGAAAGTTGAAAAAAGACGTAAAAATCCGGCCCCAATTTTTTTGGTAATTATGATTATAGCTGCTTTGGCGGCGCTAGCAGCATATTTTCTTAATATGGGCGTACTGATTGCAGGTATATTGGGAGGTATAGCTTTTATTGCGTTTATATTGTACTTTGTATACTCTGGAGCTAACTAAATATCGCTATTCTATTTATGCAAGCATAAGCATCGTATTTATTTTACGATGCTTTTTATTGTTTCATCTTTTTATTTGCAGAGAATACACGTGGGATGATAGTTTTCAATACCTTCAAATTGCCTATAATTTACCTGACCACTACTCACAATGTACAGCAGAGGTATATGTTCCAGATTTACAACGTATGCCGTTGTATCCGCTTATGCTGTTTGTTCTTGGTACAAACTCTTACTTAATTTTGATTGTACAATTTTTAGCACAAACCTCAACTGCTGTACTTATATATTACATTACTCAAAAATATATTGGTCAATATGCCATTGCGGTAGGTTTAGCATATTGGATTATGCCTACAAGCATTTTGTTTTCAAGTCTTATACTAACAGAGTGCTTTTTTGTATTTTTAATAATACTTGGAATTTTTTATATCCAAAAACAAAAGTGGATACCTGCGGCTATTTTCATAACCGCAAGTGTTTTTACAAGACCTAACAGTGTTTTTCTGTTGTTTTTTATGGGGATTGTAGGGGTTCTGTATGTTTATCACCAAAAAGTTAGTTTGAAGTCAGGCTTTTTATTGTTTGCAGGGATAGTTTTAGCTCTATGCAGCATTCTAACGTGGATGTATCGAAACTATACTATCTCAAAGCAGTGGAAAATATCCACATTAGCGGATAATACTTTGATTCATGGTAGGTTAGGTGGACTTTTGTGTTATCAAAAAAAATTGCCCTATACTGATGATAATCTCGTAACACAAGCAGAAGCTTATTTGATTACTCAAAAGATTTTTGAGTTTAAGAGTTATTACTCGCAGGTTCATAGGCAAGAAACTGAACTTTATACCCAACAAGCGCATAAAGCTGCATACCATTACATTTTTTCCCATTGGAACGATTATATTTTATTTCAATTGGATTGTGCAAAGGAGTTGTACAAAGGTATGGGATATAGGTCTTGGCTGAATATCCTTCACAACAAGCTAATAGCAGCAAGTTTAGCAGCCGTGCAGGCTATTTTTTCCTTGTTTTGTGTCGGGATATTTGTTTATGCAGCTATCCACTTCAAGCGTCTAGATATGATGCAAAAAATTGTATTTTTAAGTCTATTGAGCATGTTTTTGCTTTCTTTACTACCCTATGCTGATACGCGTTATCGTTTTCCGCTAGAAAGTTTAGTATTTGTATTGTGGATAAAACGCTCAAAGAACTGAATGTGTTTTCAAACATTGAACGGCATTTTATCGGTAACTTTGTTCTGCTTGAGCAGGTTTCTCTCTTTGTTTTGCTGCTTTTTAAGAAAATATTTCATTAAACCTCCGCTGGTCATACTGGTAACTAATGCCATAATTACCAAGCCCACAAATATTTTTTCGTTAATAATTTTGTATTCAAGTGCAATTAAGCCTAAAATAATTTCCATAGCCCCTCTTGCGTTCAAGCCCGCGCCAACGGCAAGCGCTTGGTAACTTTGTAATCCCGAAATGTATCCTCCCACAAAAGAACCTGAAAATTTAGCTAAAAATGCCACAGCCAAAGTAGCTACAACAATTACAATGTCAAAGTTTGTGATAAAATTGACCCGTAGACCAACAGAAGCAAAAAACAAAGGTGCAAAAATGTTTGTTACAAACTGATAGATTATTTCTCTTGACTTTTCACTGAAAAAGAAAGAGTCGCCGAAAGCAATTCCTACAATAAAAGCGCCGAACAAAGCATGAATGCCAATATATTCTGTAAAAGCTGCTGCCGTAAAACAAGTGCATAAAGCAAAAGTGATCACTCCACCTTGTCCTGCAAAATTTTGCTTAAATAAAGGGAGCAGCTTATTGATAGTCCAGCGCCCTATTGTCAAAGTAATTAGAGTAAAAGCGATTGTCATTAACAAAGTAAAAGCTATACTGTACCCGTGGTGGGCGGTGCCTATGTTGCTTAAAATCACTGAAAGTAACAGCCAACCGATAATATCAGATAAAGTAGCCGATGCAATGACAATACTTCCTAAGTCAGTTTTAATCAAGGATAGGTCTAATAAAATTTTAGCAATAACAGGTAAAGCAGAAATAGATAAAGCAGTGCCTGCAAACATAGCAAATAATACTCTCTCTGTGGTAACCTCTAAATACGGATAGACCTGCCAACCTACCCCAAAACCTAAAATAAAAGGTATAAGAGTGCCCGTGGCTGTGATAATTACTGAAACTTTTCCTCTACGGATAATATTTTCAAATTCTACTTCCATGCCTGCTACAAACATTAAAAACACCATGCTTACGGAAGCTAATCCATCGTAAGCAATGTAAGCATTTTTATGTGTTTTGAACAGCCATTGAATAAAATCGGGAAATAAACCTCCTATTAAGGTAGGTCCTATAAAAATACCTGCGAATAGCTCACCAATAACAGTAGGTTGCCGAAACCTACGTGCTGCTTCTCCGAAAATACGAGCAGTGATTAACAGTACACTAATTTGAAGCAGCAGAAACAGAACGTCTTCATGCGCTAGCTTTGGCACAACGTTGCAAAAATACTCAATTTTTCGCAGAATTAAGCCGATTTATTAAGTTCATTTTTGTTTTGTTGAATTATTGTAGAGATTAAGTTTTATTTTTTTGGGCGTGCCCTTGTGGGCGTTTCGCTGCGCTCATGCCCACAAGGTCGGCGTGCTACGGGCTAC
>JANWVW010000157.1 GCA_025056095.1 Bacteroidia bacterium | reverse complement strand
AGCAATTGCATATTTTTGTGGTCAAAATTTGGGAGTGTTAATCGAACCATTGTGGAACTGCGACCTTGACATACATTATCAATAATAGTCTATGACGTCAAGTGTTAATCGAACCATTGTGGAACTGCGACCCCCCTTAACAAATAGGTTTTTTTTATCTCAAAGGTTTCAGTGTTAATCGAACCATTGTGGAACTGCGACATGGCGTTGTGGGGCCACTGGTCAAATGTTTTGACGAGTGTTTGGTGTTAATCGAACCATTGTGGAACTGCGACTACACGTTAGGGAGTCTGATTCTTTCCCAGCCTGTTACATCTTGGCGTGTTAATCGAACCATTGTGGAACTGCGACTGTAATTGACATGAATGGGGCAAAGCGCCCCATATTGTTATTACAAGCTATAGCAAACCTGCAAGCTGTGAATATCTCCGCTTGTTTAATCGTAAAATCGCCAGCAAAAGCTCAAACCTAACGCACGCTCTTCCATTTGGTAAAATGGCGTGGTAAAATAGCCTTTCTTTCCCAATAGTCCTTCGGCAATGTTTGTAAAACGAAAATAAAAACTCGCCCTTTTTATACTGAAATTAAAAAAGGGATCAACTCGTACGTATAAGCCTGTATAAGTCGGATACACGCCGCTTTCATAAAAGCTTGGCTTAGCAAAGACATAATCGTAAGCAATATCATACAAATGCCCACGATACTTGCCCGTATAATACACATTTAGTCCCACATGGCAGTACATTTTTTTCTTAAAAATCCACGTAGCATAAAAAATTTTAGTTTGAAAAGTATTAGGAACATTCTTCAAAGAATTTCGAGAATAATGCACAAGATTAGCTATTAAGTTCCACTTTTGGTAATAAACTTGAGCAGATAGTGTAAGCCCTTGATAAACACTTGTTTGAAATGCAGTGTGAAAAAAACCTACGTTTATTTTTCCTATTCTACGGCTTTGCACACCAACTCGGGGATGTACAAAAAAAAGATTCGCATTTTCTTGTAATACGGACAGTTGTATAAAGTTAGTGTCTATTTCAGGTAACGGTACAACTTTGTTCCATACATAGCCCCTTTGATGAATTAAATCATACTGAAAAGCTAAAAAAGTGTATTGTGCCGTTCCTGTACTCTGTATTTGCTGATATGGCAAAAAAGCATTGAGATGCTTTGTAAAGTAATTTTTTAGCCAAATATGGCGACTGCTATCCCCTATTTGCAGCTGTTGTACGCATTTTAGAATATCTACGGTTACGTACTTGGGAAATAGCTCATTATAGGTTTTGTAAAGTGTGCCTTTAGGCGTTTTGGTGTAATTCCTTGTCCACTCTATGCTTTGAGAAAATACTTTTTTGAACCTGTATTGCATGCCAGCACAATACTGCTGCTGCCAAAAGCCAAATTCAGTAACATATCTTTCTTTTTTAGAAGTAAAAGCATTATAGATGGGCAACATTCTATTGAGATTGGTCAATTTGAAAGCAAAATCTAAACGATATTGTAAAGTAGTTTGTAAAGTGTGTGAAGAATTAGCCAACCATTGGTAGCCCAATTGCAGACCTCCAAAGTTGTTTTTAATAAGCGAAAAACCAGAAGTATTAACTGTCTGCACATCTTTTTCAAATAAGTTTGTGGTAGTTGAGTCTATGAAAATACCGCCGTTTTCTGCTTGTTTAAGTTCATTAAAAATAAGGTAGTAATGTGCAAAAAAACGTTTGTTCAGTGCGTAGTAAAAAGAATTAAAATAAGCGTTTCTGACATCGGTGTTGTTGTTTCTGTACATACCTAACCAAGTTAGGCGGTGGTAGCCCCCATGAATATTCCACTGCGGAGTAATATTTGCCGAAAATAAAGCATCAGTAATTTGTAGTTGTCTTTTACCTTGTTGGTATTGTATGCGTGAGTAGGGCGTAAATGTATTTATCAGCTGTAGGCTATCGGGCAAAATTAACCAAGTGTAATATCCTGACAAGTCAAGTGTCCATTGGTTTTGAGGGTTGATGAAGCGGTCTTCTACGCCGAAGTAGTATCGTCTATGCCATCGCCCTGCCATGCCCACACTTTGTACAAAAAAATAAGTATCGTAGTTGATAACATAATCGGGGTTGTAGTTTTCAAAGTTGAGTAAGCTGGTATCTGGTACTTTGGGACTTTCTGAAAGGGACAATTGCAATATTGCATGAGGTTTGTACAGAAGCGTATTTTCTTTACGGTTGCTGTCAGGAATAAATTTTTTCTTTTTGGGTAAAGTATCTTGTTGGGCAAAGGAATGAAATAGGATGCCAAAGGTCATTACTATGAGGGCAAGAGTTGTTTTTTGATAATTTGCGTGAGGCATGCGGAGGGCGTGCGTCAGCACGGTGCGAAGCGCAAGCGAAGCACCGAAGCGATAGCGAAGCCCGAAGCACGCCGACCTTGCCTGCATGAGCGTTAGCGAAATGCAGGCAAGGGCACGCCCAAAAATAAAATCTATCAAAAACTTTTTCATCTTTATTGGTTTTTTATCTTGTGTAGTGCATTCCACCATCGCTTGGGAATAATCCCTTCCAAAGCATTGTAATAATCCTTTTCTGTGCAAGGAACCAATAAGTCATTTGGGTCCTGTACGAGCGTTATGGCTTCATCAGGAAGTTGTATCCACCAACGTTCAGAGATAGGATGCTTGTAAAAAGTAATCGGCATAAACAAAGCATCCGAAACTACATGATACTGAATAAGATTCTGACTGTGAATATCTGCTCTTTCATACCAACGGCTACAATAGCCATCTAAAAAGTACCAGATATTCAGCGCCGCAGCATAGGCAGTTTGATTGTGTATGTCTTTGTTTATCTGTATGTTAGTAATGCTAAATGAACTTACTAAATTTGAAATTCCTGCATAACGGCTAATTCGGCAAGCTTCTTCTAACGTAAATCCTACGGGATTAGGAAAGAGGACTCCTGGGGCATCCGCATAGCGAATGGCACTCATATCGAAATGTACTGCGTTTGACCACCGTAGAGCTGCTTCGGTTTGTCTAAAATCTTCACGAATTTCACTCAATCGTAAGTACTCATATTTAAGGTCTTCTAGCAGCTGCCTTTGTTTTTCAGAAGCCCAATGCACCTGCAAACCTAATATGGTAAGATGATTGAGATAAAAAGGTTCATGGAATAAGACGTTTCGAAGCACGCTATTAGGAGTTAGGTCATAGTTTTCTTCAATATCCAGTTGAGCATCAATACAAGCAAGGTTAATAGGGGATTGATTTTTTTCATAGCCCATGTACTGAGCTAAAAGTAAAGTTTCATCGCCACCTATCAGAATAACTGTTTTGTTAGCTTTCAAAAAAGTTTCAAGAGTATAAGCGATATTTTGAAGGTCTTTTTCTTTATCTTGTTTGAGCAATATATTCCCCACATCTGTAACGTTGCAATCGTGCTGCGTTCTTGCCATTTGATACAGCGCTTGACGTATAGAATGTATGCCTTCCTCTGCGTACTGACCAGTAGGTACGCCCATTAGAATAACCGAAGCATTTTTCCATTCAGGAAAGTCTTCTACAAAAGCATGAATTTGTGCATTCAGCTTGTGAGAAGAAAGATTGCTTACAAGGTTTTCTGCTATGGGCTTGAAATAGAAACTTATGTCCATTTGTGGCAAAAATACGACGGAGTTGGGAATTTGTACTTTTATTTAGTGAGTAATAGCCCAGTAGACTATGTTTGTTCCCATTTTAAGAGCTTGTTGGCGAACAGGTTCGGGGTCATTATATATTTCTTGGTCTTCCCATCCATTTCCTAAGTCGCACTCGTAACTATAAAAGCACACTAAGCGGCCTTCGTGAAAGATACCAAAACCTTGGGGAGGTTTGCCATCATGTTCATGTACTTTTGGCAATCCTTTGGGAAAGTAAAAAGGCTTTTGATAAATTCCGAAATCAAAAGGTAGTTCTACAAAGTCATATTCAGGAAATACCTTTTTCATTTCACGGCGAATGTATTTATCTAAACCGTAGTTATCATCTATGTGTAAAAATCCGCCTGAAATGAGATAATTGCGTAAGTTTTGGGCTTCTTGCTCAGTAAAAAAGACATTTCCATGCCCTGTGAGGTGTACCCAAGCATATTGAAATATCGCCGGGCTGCCTACTTCTACAATATCCTCTTTTTCATGAATTTTGATAGAAGAATGCTGATTGATGAACTTGATTAAGTTAGGTAACGAAGTACGGTTGCAGTACCAATCTCCCCCTCCACCGTATTTAAGCTTAGCAATTTTGAAAGTATTCCCTTGGGCAAAAATATATAAAGGCAAGTTTAGTAACAATACCACTAAAAAAGTTACTTTTGCCATAATACAAAATTACAACTTTTTTACCATTCTAACAGAGCTGCTATTCTTTGCGCTACTTTGTCTGCGTTCGGTAGCATAGCTGCTTCAAGGGCAAGGTTTATAGGTACAGCAGGTAAATTCAACGCACCTATGTAATCCACAGGAGCATCCAAGTGCTTAAACAACCGATGACTAATTCGCCCTGCTAAGGCTTCTATAAATGAGTTTTCAATAGGCTCTTCAGTAACTAACAAAACTTTATTATGCTTTTTGACTACGTGTTCTATCGTTTGCCAATCTAGGGGAGCTAAGGTGCGTAAGTCTACAATTTCTACTTGACCTTTGAAGTGCTTAGCTGCATTTTTTGCCCAATATACGCCCATGCCATAGGTAATTACCGCTATGGAATTTCCTATTTGGCTTTCATCTGCGGACAGCACAATATTCGCTTTACCTAATGGAATGATATAATCCTCATCAGGTTCAATTGTTTTTGCTTCGGCTGTTCCAGGGACTTTGCTCCAATACAAGCCTTTGTGTTCTAACATTATTACAGGATTCGGGTCATAAAAAGCAGCTTTCATTAAACCTTTCATGTCTGCTGCGTTTGAAGGATAAACTACTTTTATTCCTTTAATGGTAAGTAAAGTACTTTCTATGCTTCCGCTGTGGTAAGGTCCTCCACCGCCGTAAGCACCTATGGGTACACGGATAAGGGTCTGAATAGGGCACTTGCCCATAGAAAGATAACAGGATTTTGAAATTTCTTCTACAAGTTGATTTAGCCCCGGCCAAATGTAATCTGCGAATTGAATTTCTACAATAGGTTTGCATCCTACTTGGGACATTCCTACCGTAGAACCAATAATATACGCTTCTTGAATGGGCGTATTAAATACTCTATGGCTGCCAAACTTTTGTGCTAATAAGGCTGCTTCACGGAATACTCCGCCTAAACGTGCACCTACATCTTGTCCGTACAATAGAGCTTCGGGGTGTTTAGCTAAAATTTCGCCTACTGCATGTAAAGCAGCATCAACCATGACTACTTCTTTACCATTCGGTGGGGTTCTATTACCTTTTTCTTCTGTAATTGGTGTAGGTACAAAAATAAAATCCTCTACGGTACTTGGGTCAGGTTCGGGGGCTTGTTTAGCTCGTTCAAAGTCTTCTGATACTTGTTGTTTTGCTTTTTCTTCTATTGCTTTCAGTTCCTCTTGGCTGATTCCTCTTTCTAACAATTGTTGTTCTAAAATAAGAATAGGATCTTGTACTTGACATTCTTTAAGGTCCTCTTCTGTTCTGTACCATTCTTTTCGCACCCCTGAGGTATGATGCCCTAATAGAGGTACAGGAGCGTGTACGAGCATGGGTCCTTTACGCTTGCGTACGTAATCAAAGGCGTAGCTCAAACCTTGGTAGCAGTCTATAAAATCATTTCCTTTGACGCTGTGCGTAGCCATTCCTTTGAAACCTTGGGCATATTCTATGGCGTTCATAGCCCTCATTTCTTCGCTGGTAGCAGAAATTCCCCAGCCGTTGTCTTGTATTAAGTAGAGAATGGGTAATTTTTTTAGCACAGCCATTTGAAAAGCTTCGGCTACTTCGCCTTCAGTTACAGCTCCATCGCCCAATGAGCAAACTACGATTGGCTTGGTATCCGATGGATTAAGATTCTCCAAGTATTGAATACCTTGTGCAAGCCCTGTCGCAGGAATAGCTTGCATCCCCGTAGCGCTGGATTGATGAATGATTTTAGGTTTATCTTCTTGTTTTAAGCTCGGATGACAGTAGTAAGATCGCCCACCTGAAAAAATATCATCTCGTTTAGCTAAGAGCTGCAACATCAATTCATAAGGTGTTAAGCCGATACCCAGCAAAATAGAGTCATCTCTATAATACGGGCTTACCCAGTCGTAGGGTTCTAGTAGGAAAGCTGTAGCTAATTGTACTGCTTCATGTCCGCGTGAGGTAGAGTGGACGTATTTACATATTGTTCGGTTAGCATCATAAATTTCTGCCATAGCTTTGGCAGTTTGCATGTATGTATAGGCTTTTTTAAGCAGGTCTATATCTATGGCGGCAAAAGTTTTTAGTGCCTTCATCTGATTAAGCTATCTAGTGCAAAGTTACAGTTTAGTTGATACTTGCAAAAATTAAGATGGATTGTATTTGAATAGATTTTTATAAATTTTTTTTGGGCGTGTCCTTGCCCACACTTCGCTTGCGCTTGTGTGGGCAAGGTCGGCGTGCTACGGGCTACGCTAACGCTTCGGTGCTTCGC